>JBFLZA010000425.1:0-8205 GCA_040756535.1 Cyanobacteriota bacterium | reverse complement strand
GACACAGGTTGGTCGGGCATTCCCTTAGAGGAAATGATTATTTATGAACTCCATGTCGGTACCTTTACCCCGGAAGGGACGTTTGAAGCGATTATTCCTCGCTTAAAAGAATTGTATGACTTTGGGGTGAATGCGATCGAGCTGATGCCCATAGGACAATTTCCCGGTAATCGAAACTGGGGATATGATGGCGTTTTTCCCTATGCTGCACAGCATTCCTATGGCGGTTCCGAAGGATTGAAAAAACTGGTCGAGGCGGCACACCAACAGGGGATATCAATCATTCTCGACGTGATTTACAATCACTTTGGTCCAGAAGGAAACTGCATGAGTGATTATGCCCCCTACTTTACAACCCACTATCAAACAGCTTGGGGAAATGCCATTAATTTTGATGGGGAATACAGTTACGGCGTGCGAAATTACTTTATTGAAAACGCCTTGTATTGGTTTGAGAAGTTTCACATTGATGCCCTACGCTTAGATGCCAGCGATCACATATACGATATAGGTGTCAAACACTTCCTACAAGAACTAGTAGAAAACGTTGAGGCCCTTTCTCAAAAACTAGGTCGCAAACTTTATCTAATAGCAGAAAATGACTTAAGCGATACTAAAGTAATTTGTCCAATTGAAGCAGGCGGCTACGGTATAGATGCCCAGTGGAACGATACTTTCCACCATTGCCTGCATACTCTACTAACGGGTGATAAAGCTGGGTATTACGAAGATTACGGCACATGCGAACAGATGGCGAAGGCGTTTAAAGAAGGCTTTGTCTATTCGGGACAATACTCTCCATTTCGCAAGAAATTTCATGGTAGTAATTCAAGCGCTATCCCCGGCCATCAATTTGTCGTTTTCACCCAAAATCACGACCAAGTTGGTAATCGAGCACTCGGTGAACGATTAACTCATCTAATATCATTTGAAGCGTTAAAGCTTGCAGCTGCCGTACTCCTACTTGCTCCTAATATCCCTCTAATCTTTATGGGGGAAGAGTACGCAGAAGATGCTCCTTTCCTCTACTTCGTGAGTCATACAGACCCAAAATTAGTTGAGGTGGTGAGAGAGGGAAGAAAGAAAGATTTTGCTGATTTTCATATAGAAGGAGAGTTCATCGATCCCTTCAGCCATGACGCATTCCAAAAATGTCAGTTGAATTGGGAGAAACGAAAAGAAGACAAACACAAAGTAATGCTAGAATTTTATCAGAATTTAATCCAATTACGTCGGACAATCCCAGCACTGAGAATACTCGAAAAACAAAATTTAGAAGCTTCTGGAATTGAAGAAGATAAGCTTATGTTCCTTCATCGGTGGACTCAGAGCAGCGAAATCTTTTGTCTAATGAACTTCAGTGACAAAGATGTCACGTTTAAGGCAACACCTCCAAGCGGTAACTGGGAAAAGATTTTGGATTCTTCTGAACCTAAATGGATGGGTTCGGGTTCTACATTGCCAGACCAACTGATGCAAGAACAGAAATTGACAATTACACCGCACACTTTTGTGTTGTACCAACAGTAGTAGGGGGCGTTATTAGCGCACCCTACATTGAGTAGACCGCAATATTTATTAGGAGTGATAATTCAATCATGCGGATTCCAAGAGCCACATATCGGATTCAATTTCAGTCAGAATTTAAGTTTGAGGCAGCAAAAAATATCATTGGTTATCTTTCTGAATTAGGAATTTCTGACCTTTACGCTTCACCAATCTTTAAAGCTAGAGCAGGCAGTACACATGGCTATGATGTCGTTGACCCCACTCAACTCAATCCCGAATTAGGCAAACCAGAAGATTTTGAAGCGTTGATTAGTGAAATCAAGAATCATGACATGGGATGGGTGCAGGATATTGTTCCCAACCACATGGCTTATGATAGCCAAAACCTCTGGTTAATGGATATTCTAGAAAATGGCACGAATTCTGAAGCCTCTGAATACTTCGACATTGACTGGGAGCACCCTTATGAAGATTTCAAGGGTCGAGTCCTTGCTCCCATGTTGGGCAATTTTTATGGGGAATGTTTAGAGAATGGAGAGATTCAACTTAACTATGATGATAGTGGTTTAAGCGTCAATTATTACAGTCTGAGATTGCCTGTCCGAATCGAATCTTATGCTCTGTTTCTCACGCAGAACTTGGGACAGTTGGGCAGAGAACTAGGAAGACGACATCCAGATTTTATCAAGTTACTGGGTCTTCTTTATCTGATCAAGAACTTACCGAGTGACCCCAAAGGCAAGGAACGATATGACCATGTAGCGTTTGTCAAAGGGCTTTTGTGGGACCTTTATACCGGAAATCATGAAGTCAAAGACTTTATTGATAACAACGTCAAGTTTTTTAATGGTGAACAGGGGAATCCAGACAGCTTCACTCCTCTAAATAATTTGCTGAACGAACAGTTCTATCGCCTTTCATTTTGGAAAGTTGGTGCGGAAGAAATCAATTATCGCAGATTTTTTACCGTTAATGAACTGATTTCGGTCAAAGTTCAGGAACTGAAAGTTTTTCACAAAACTCATAATTTTATAAGCCAGCTTGTTGAAGAAGGAAAAGTAACCGGATTAAGAATAGACCACATTGATGGGCTGTATGACCCCACTGAATATCTGAAGCGACTCCGGGAAAAAACAGGGGATGTCTACATCACTGTTGAAAAGATTTTGGAACTTAAAGAAGACATACCTAAAGCTTGGCCAATTCAGGGAACGAGCGGCTATGATTTCTTGAACTACCTCAATGGTATTTTCTGCCGATGTGAGAGTGAACCACAGTTTACTGACCTTTATAAGAGGTTTACTCGCATTGAAACCCCTTACGAGCAGCTATTTGAAGAGAAAAAATTGTTAATCGTCGATAAGAACTTAGCGGGAGATGTAGACAATCTCGCTCAAATTCTGAAAAAAATCGCGGGTCAATCCCTACGAGGAATTGACTTTACCATGAACGGTCTGAAAAGAACGCTTGGGGAAGTACTAGCGCTTTTCCCAGTTTATCGGACTTACGTCAATGGAGATGGGATAAGTAAAGATGATCGCACCTACATCGAGGAAGCGATCGAAGATGCAAGAGGGCGAATTCCGCTACTTTTGAATGAACTTAACTTTATTGAACAGTTGCTCTTGCTGGACTGGCATGAGGGGTTACCGGAAGACCAAAAAGGCTTGAGACTTCACTTCATAATGAGGTTCCAACAGTTGACTGGGCCTTTGATGGCAAAAGGAATTGAGGATACCCTGTTTTATGTTTACAACCGACTTCTCGCCTTGAATGAAGTGGGGGGGAATCCTGGAAAATTTGGCATCACACTTGATGAGTTCCATGAGGCTAATCAAAAACAAATTACTGCTTGGCCTCACAAGATGAATGCTACGGCAACCCACGACACCAAACGGGGTGAGGATGTCCGAGCAAGATTGAATGTGCTTTCAGAAATTCCCGATGAATGGGAAAAACAGGTAAAAACTTGGAGCGAACTCAATCGTTCTCAGAAAATCAATGTAAGGGGGAGAGCGGTTCCCGTTCCTAATGATGAATACTTCTTTTATCAGACCTTAGTGGGTTCTTATCCGTTTAATGAAAGTGAGAATGCTTCGTTTGTTGGACGGGTTAAAGACTATATGCTCAAATCGGTAAGAGAAGCAAAGCTGCACACGGCTTGGTTACGCCCGGATACGGCTTATGAAGAGGGATTTCTTGAATTTGTGGAGAAAGTTTTAGAGCCTTCTGAATCAAATCAATTCATGAAGGAGTTTTTACCTTTTCAGAAGTGGGTAGCTGACTATGGCATCTTCAACTCGCTTTCACAAGTATTACTGAAATATGCAGCTCCCGGTGTGCCGGATACCTATCAAGGAACGGAATTCTGGGATTTGAGCATGGTAGACCCCGATAACCGCCGTCCCGTTGATTACGAGCAGCGAATTTCGTTCTTAAAGGACATTAAAGAGAAAACGCAAGGCGATATTGTGCAGCTGATTGATGAGCTATTCTCGACTAAGGAAGATGGCAAAATTAAGCTGTTTCTAACTTACAAAGCTCTTCAGGCAAGGAAAGAGAATTCGGCAGTTTTGGAGAAAGGAGATTACCAAACTTTGGAGGTTAGTGGGAAGTTCAAGGAGCATATTGTGGCGTTTGCGAGAAGCGTTGGGGATACAACAGCGATCGCCGTAGCACCTCGCTTCTTCACTAGCTTGATCCAACCAGGAGAGTATCCTCTCGGTGAAAAAGTCTGGGCAGATACTCAGTTACACCTTCCCCAAGGTTCGCCGTCTAGCTGGCGAAATTCCATTACCGAACAAACGCTCTCCGGAAGTGGTGCGATCGCAATTAGCCAAATTCTCCAACACTTCCCCGTAGCATTGCTCCTCAGCCAGCACTAAAAACCTCAAAACCAGCACTTTTAGTAAAAGCGATCGCAAATCCCTGCGGAAAGCGATCGCTTTCTTGTCTAGTTTTAAAACTCGATTCCCGGTTGTGCCTTGATACCTTGTTCGCGGAAAGGATGCTTAACCAGCGTCATTTCCGTTACTAAGTCAGCTTTTTCAATTAAGGCGGCGGGTGCCCCTCTACCCGTGAGGATAACGTGAGACATCTCTGGCTTTTGTTCCAGTCCTGCCAAAACATCTTGAACTTCTAGGTAACCAAGCTTCAAGGCAACGTTAATTTCATCCAACAGTACCAGCCGGAAGTCAGGGGTATGGATAAACTCCAACGCCTTTTCCCAAGCAGTTTTCGCTTTTTCGATGTCTCGCTCTCGATCTTGCGTTTCCCAGGTAAAGCCTTCACCCATCGCATGGAATTCTAACTGAGGTGTCTCTCCGGGGGCGGCAGATGTCCAGTGTTGGAGGGCGGCTTTCTCTGCGGGTTCCCAGGCTCCTTTGATAAATTGTACGATCGCAACTTTATAGCCATGACCAAGCGATCGCAACACCATCCCTAACCCTGCTGTCGTCTTCCCCTTGCCGTTGCCTGTGTTAACAATAATCAGACCCTTCTCTGGCGATGCTTGAGCGAGGCGTTGCTCTTGCACCTCCTTACGCCGCTGCATTTTCCGCTTATACTGTTCCGACGTCAGTCCAGACGCTTCTGAGTCAGATACATCCATAGATTCTAAGGTTTCGTTTGAATTATTCATCAGACAAGCCAGAAAGACAACGATGAACTGGGGATGAAATTATGAATTATGAATTATGAATTATGAAAGAGTCTCAATTCAAGACTGTGATAGTGTTCCTCCACAATTTAGTTGGATTGAGTTAAGGGATAGACAAGGGAAGTGAGTGTAGAAATGTTTCCCTATAATGCCTCTATAATTATCCTTCCTCAGCCTGAACTATGCAAAATTTATAATTCAGCATTCATAATTCATAATTTTCATCTATTTCATCCAAGAGTAATCCCAAGAGGGCTGTTCCCTTTGTTCAAACCAGTCAACTGAATAACTGTGATTGTTCAGAGGAAAAGGCTCTTGTATGTTTTCCATCCAAGAGAAATCCCAGGAAGGTGAATCTAATTCTTCAACGATTTTCACCATATCTCCCTGGTAATTTTCATTAACTCGTATCGCTTTAGATCGCAAATGAACTGGCACATAACGCAGGTGAACAGGTAGCCCATGTGCTAGCAGAAATTCCGCCAATTGATCGGGATGGATGTAGATTCCCTTGGCATGAAGATTCTGCAACATTTCCTCAAATGTGGGCCAGCGTTCATCAATCTTTAGCTTGGAGGACAACTGCCTGCTACACAGAGCAATATTGAGGAGATTCCTTGGTATGACTGACATGGGTTGCATCTAGACAGAATGGTGATGGAGCGTGAGTCATTAAAGCGACCAACGAGGCGAAGTTTTATTATGTAATAAAACTCAGCAGTTACTGATGTCTTTGTCCAAACTTTGGCTTTTACTCATGAGAATTTTTGGCTTTATATCAGTTGGAGGGAACACGATACATAGCTAAAGAAGCAGTTTGAGTGAAACTAACGCTTTGTTGCTGTTGCGAAAGTTCGCTGGTTGCTGATTAGCACTATCGGATACTCTCGCATCCCAACTTAGCTAAAGAAGCAGTAAAGCGATCGCACAAGCTTGCGCCGAGTCAGTAGTACGTAGCGATTCGCTAACCTGGAAACAGCAGGATGCAGTCCGGCAGAGCTAGTGTATAGACGCAACGCCAACTTACTTAGGTAAAATTCATTTGTTTGAGTCACTCAACCTTATGATATCAGGCAAGATAGCTGTCCTAGAAGGGAATATCACGCAACAGCGAGTTGATGCCATTGTCAACGCCGCGAACACTTCTCTGTTGGGGGGGGGTGGTGTGGATGGCGCGATTCATTTGGCAGCAGGGCCGGGATTATTAGAAGAATGTCGGCGTTTAAATGGGTGTCAGACGGGTGATGCCAAAATTACCAAGGGTTACAATCTCCCTGCTGAATGGGTGATTCACGCCGTCGGCCCCATCTGGCGAGGAGGCAGTCGTGGGGAGGATGAACTCTTAGCGAGTTGTTATCGCCGTTGTTTGGAGATTGCTGAGCAATACGAAATCCGCTCCATCGCTTTCCCTGCCATCAGTACAGGTGCTTTTAGCTTTCCTTTGGAGCGTGCAACTAGAATTGCCTTAAAAGAAGTTAAGAAATTTTTAGAAAGCCATTCCTCGATTGAGCAAGTAATTTTTGTCTGCTTCAGTCGCCAAACCTACGATTGCTATCAGTCGCTGGTGAAGGAAATATTGCTCTCACAAGGTCAAGAATAATGATGTCATCTGTGGTATTGCAGCTTGGTTTAACTGCCTTTTTGGCGTTCTACCTTGCCTGGAATTTAGGGGCTAATGATGTTGCCAATGCGATGGGAACATCAGTGGGTTCAAAGGCGATTACCCTGCGGCAAGCGTTGGTGATTGCTGGCATCTTAGAATTTACTGGCGCTGTTTTGTTCGGTCAAGAGGTTTCTGCTACCTTAGCGACGGATGTAGCGAACCCGGAATTATTTGCTCAAATGCCGCAGTTGCTGGTTTTGGGTATGGTTTCGGTATTGGTTGCTTGTGGTTTGTGGTTGCAAATCGCGACTAGCCGAGGGTGGCCTGTTTCATCATCCCATGCAGTGGTGGGAGCGATCGCAGGATTTAGTTGGGTGGCAGCAGGGTTGGCTGCGGTTGACTGGGCAACAATTGGTGGCATCACTGTTGCTTGGGTACTAACGCCAGTAGCCAGTGGTATTTTAGCAGCCGGATTTTACAGCTTAGTTAAGTATTCGATTCTCGATCGCCCCAACCCCATCGCGCAATTACGGGAGTGGATTCCTTGGCTGAGTGTAACGCTGTTTAGTGTTTTTGGCGTCATTGTACTGCCTAGCTTATTTAATCGACCCTTATTCGCTGCGTTACCCATTCCTACCCATGATTTACCGATTGCTACAGGTGCAGTTGCTGCCGTTACCCTCACCTTTATCAGTTGGCGTCAACTAGAGCGATTTGCGTCTACACCTGTAAGGGTAGGTTCGGACATCAATACAGACACGAATCTTTCGGGTATACCCATTCAATCCGCCTCTACAACTGAACCCTCTACCCCCTTCCCCAATCCTGTAGAACGCCTGTTAGGACGATTTCAGGTACTGAGTGCTTGCTTTGTTGCCTTTGCTCATGGTTCTAATGATGTAGGAAATGCGATCGCACCTTTAGCAGCAATTTCTTACATCCTCCGCACGGGTTCTGTTCCCCTATCGGGTTTTAGCGTTCCCTTGTGGATTCTCGTTCTTGGGGGTGCTGGGATTGTTTTTGGTTTAGCGATTTGGGGCAAAAACGTAATTACCACGATTGGCGAAAACATTATCCCCCTTCAACCCAGTAGTGGATTTTGCGCCGAAATCGCCACCGCCACTACTATCTTGCTAGCTTCACGCGCTGGAATACCCGTTTCTACGTCCCATGCTCTCGTTGGTGCTGTTGTCGGTATTGGATTGATTCAGAACTGGCGGAAAGTTCGCTTCCAAACCGTTCAAGGAATTGCTTTGGCATGGATCATTACTCTTCCCATAGCAGCAGGGTTAGCAGCAATTCTCTTTGTTTTTCTGCGTCTGCTTTTCTTTGGGGGATGATATAGCGGTTCTCACTTCAATGGAGTTACAGAAATCCTGTAGGGGGACGACAATTATTTACCCAACCCTGTACAAAAAACAAAAAAAAAATTATA
>JBFLZA010000424.1:0-8285 GCA_040756535.1 Cyanobacteriota bacterium | reverse complement strand
CGGCAGATTTAAGCTTGATTTCGGTGTGGAGTCCGACGTTTCTGCTAGAGTTGTTGCGCCAGATGCCAGAAAAACGCGATCGCTTCATTCAAGACATTACCACAGGAACAATTACACCTTACGCTTCAGTGCCACCCAATCGAGCACGAGCCGAATTAATCAAAACAGCTATTACACACAGTAGCATCGATACTCAAAAGATCTGGCCTCAATTGTGTCTGATTAGCTGTTGGACGGATGCCGCCGCCAAAATGTTTGTCAGTCAATTACAAGCTTTATTTCCCCAGGTTGGGATTCAAGGCAAAGGACTATTGGCAACCGAAGGTGTTGTGAGTTTGCCGCTTGTGGATTGTCCTGCACCTGTATTGGCGATTGAAAGTGGATTTTATGAATTTTTAGATGCCAAAGAGCAACCGTGGTTGTGCCATCAGTTGGTAGAGGGGGAGGTGTATCGGGTGGTGATGACGACCCATTCTGGATTATATCGGTATGATTTAGGCGATCGCATCCGAGTACGAGGTTGGAAAGGGCAAACACCGCTACTCGAATTTGTGGGACGTGCAGGATGGGTGAGTGACTTGTGTGGTGAGAAGTTAACCGAAGAGTTTGTCCTCGCACAATTGGGTGAACAAAGGGGTTTTACGATGTTAGCGCCTTCCCTCCAAGGCAAACCCCATTATGTCTTATTTCTGGATGCTGCTGAATATGATGAGGCAGCAGCAGCGAGATTGGCGAATCAACTCGATGCATCTCTCTCACAAAATCCCCAATATCAGTATGCGCGTCAACTGGGACAACTAGGTGAGTTAGTCGCTTATCGAGTAGAACATCCCATGACGAGTTATATTAACTATGCTTTGAAACGGGGACAACGCTTGGGAGATATTAAACCACCTGTATTGAGCCGAGAGATAGATTGGCAACATCGCTTTGAAATCAAAAAATAGATGTTAAATTATGAATTATGAATGTTGAATTATGAATTAATACTTCAGGCTTTTAGGAGAAGATTTCGACTCTCTCTAAATGTAAACGACTAAAGGAATAATTTTCTAGTGGGGTTTTCAAACCTATATAAACTGAAACTTATTTGATAATTCATAATTTATAATTCATAATTTTTATTGTTCTATTCATCTGGAGAAAGACTATGACAGAGGTTCAGTGCCTAAAAATTCGCTTTCGCCGGGATAAAACGGAGGAAGCAGTGCGCTGGGTACATTCCTTAAAAGAGCGCCAAGAAGAAGTTGCAGAATTGTTGGATGCTGAAGGGATTCGTATCGAATCTCTGTTCCTCGAACGTGTTGGTCAACACGTCTATTTATATCAATATGTTCGAGCCAAGAGTTTAGAGCAAGCTTACGAAGCGTTTATGAAGTCGCAAAGCCAAATCAGTGTAGAAACTCGACAATTTATCGATGATATGTGGGAAGAGGGTGAAAGCCTCGAACTGGTAGCGGATTTTGAACGCCCTTAGCAGGAATTTTAAGACAATCAGCTACAGCCTGCCATCGTCATCCTAAATAAAGCGTAAAAAATTCGTCATTTATCTGTGTTTATCTGTGTGCATCTGTGGTTCATTTTTCTCTCGAATCATCTAGGACTGCTATATAACCAAATATTGAAAATATGAAGACAAATTTCATCATAACAGATATTAAATTTTTCAATAAATATAAAGAAAGCATCCTCAAAAATACCCAATGAAATATTTCAAATACCACGCCTTGGGCAACGACTATCTAGTCCTCAATCCTGAGGATATTTCGACTCCTCTGACACGCGAGAAAATCAGGGTAATCTGCCATCGCAATTATGGCATTGGTTCCGACGGAATTTTGTTTGGACCACTGAAATCTCCAACAGCGCAGTTTTCAGTACGTATTTTCAACCCGGACGGCAGCGAAGCAGAGAAAAGTGGAAATGGGCTAAGAATCTTCTCCCGATATTTATGGGATATGCGGCTAGTTAAGGAAGAAGAGTTCACCATCCAGACATTAGGAGGGTTGGTCAAATCAGCGGTGATAGATCAGGGTAAAACCGTTCGTATAGACATGGGAACGGTCAGCTTTTGGAGCGATGAGATTCCTGTGGTTGGAGAACGCCGAGAAGTCATTGCTGAGGAGATTGTTGTTGAGAAAGATATCCTTACCTTTTGTGCCGCCACCATTGGCAATCCTCACTGTGTTGTTCCTTTGTCTGAGATTGCTCCTGAGTTAGCACTAAAGTATGGCCCTGTAATAGAGACGCATCCGTTTTTCCCTAACCGCACTAATGTACAGTTGATGAAAGTTCTTGATAGAGAAAATATCCAGCTCGAAATTTGGGAAAGAGGAGCTGGTTATACTTTGGCATCTGGAAGCAGTAGCAGTGCAGCAGCAGCGGTTGCTCACAAGTTAGGTTTGTGCGATTCGTCCATCACAGTGCATATGCCTGGAGGAGTGATTGCGATTCAAGTCAGTAAAGATTTTTCTATTCTGATGACGGGTTCAGTCACTAAAGTAGCCGAAGGTGTAATATCCGACGAAATATTTGAAAAGGTTATCTGATCATACCAAGTTGCATTCATACATAACGATGTCGAAAACAACAATTAGAGTAGTTGCCCGTGTTGTCGCCCTTGAGGATAAAGTCGAACAAGTCAAGTCGGTTCTAATAGGATTGGTTGAGCCGACACGCAAAGAGGAAGGCTGCCTCGTATACGAACTTTTGCAAAATCAAAAAGACTCAACAGATTTTACCTTTGTTGAAGAGTGGGAGAGTCAAGAATTGCTGGATGCTCATCTCGCTTCAGCACATATCGCGGAAGCTGTATCGCAGTTAAATGGCTTGCTAGCTGCTGCACCCGATATCCGTGTTTATCGCTTGTTAGGCTAACGAGTTGAGGATTGCTGTTGATACGCTAGATACACGGCTTCTAGAAAGAGATTAGCACTGGTTCCTTTCGGCACACTTTCTAAGGTAATAACTTCCTTAAATTGCTTGGCTAATTGTCGGCTCAATTCGCTTCTTGCTTCAGGAATCATTGCAGCTCGTCTCTGCAAATACTCTCGAACCACGGCAAAATCTTCGGGTAGCATTTGAGAAATATCAGCGTCTATTAGGAGTTGACTCGCTAAAGATTGTGCCTCTTGAGAGACGGGAATGCTAGCAGAAGCAACGGGACGTTCCTCTTGAATTACAACAGTTCCTGCCACCCAATCCCCTAAACGCTTCTCCTGTTTACCAAACACAATTAAAAATGTGCCTAGAAACAAGAAATCATCAAAAGGTCGTAACAGAGCACGAAGCGTAGATTGTTGCAGTCCAACAGGTCGCCCATCATCCCGAATGACCCGAATTTTTACATAGCGCTTACCCGGTGTTTGTCCCTGCCATAGGGCTTCAAAAATCACAAAGTAACCAACATAAATGAAGAAAGTAACTAATATTTGAATAGCAATTAACCACAATTCTATCTGGCCATTGCTTCTAACCCAATTCCCAAGAATATTTAACAATTGCCAAGAAAAAATTGCCCAAAAAATAAAGAAAAAAATGAGAAGGGTTGCCCACACTAAATAGTCAATTAATAGGGCATAAGCTCGGTTACCAATTCCTGCTAGGGTAAATTCCAGTTCAACACTTTCTGGAGTTTGGAGAGTGATTCGATTAAAAAATCGCATGGCAGTTGAGCAAAGCTTTAAAATTAAATTATGAATGCTGAATTATGAATTAAGCATTCAGGCTTTTAGAAGGAGATTTTGACTCCCCCTCAATGTAGGCGACTAATTTTTTAGCGGGGGCTTTAAACCCATATAAATTGCCAATTATTTCATAATTAATAATTTACAATTCATAATTTTCTGACATTGAATCACGTACTCTCAAACCCAAACCTTCTCTACGACTGCGTAGGTCATAGTACAAGACAGCTTTAATCGCCTGCCAGAAGGGTAATATCAGTATGCCACCCGCTATACTTGTTAGTAAAGAAATGAAATAAACACTCCAGAACGAGCTAGTACCTGCCTTAAGTGGAATCAAGAAAAGCTGAGGAATATAACCCGTGAGAATCACAAGAGGAAGGGTTACTAAAAAGGCAACTACGGCAACTCCCTGAATTCGGCGAACTGAATTTTTAGTTAATTCCCAACTTCTCTTAATACTTTGCTTCCCATTTATATTTTCTTCAACAGCGAGGGGAACTTCTGCTACAAGCCATCGAGAAAAATATCTGAGAAATATATAAATAAAGCCAACAAAACCTACAATCCCCAGTATCACGAGAATAATAGCTGTAGCGATTGGGTTACCCAATAAATTCCCCAATATAAGTCCTAACGTAAATCCCACAAATAATCCCCCTAAATAGAAGACAATAAACAAACCTAAATAGAGGCCAATTAACATCAACCCCACTTGAAAAGCGACTCTAAGAAATGACCACATACGGGGTCTGATATAGTGGCGTGCCCTATCAACATTCTCAGGTTGATTCGTTAATTCCCCGAATGCTAAACGTGAAATCATGCCAGAGATGGCGGCGTATTTTGCCCAGCCATAGATAGGTAATAGAAGCCAAAGATGAGCAAATAAAGCGAGCTGAAGATAGGTTTTAAGACGAGAACGGTAGAGGACAAGGGCGGCACTGACCACATTACCAACACTTAGCGGCCCCATTGGTTGTTGAAGGCTGGGATTGTCAGACCTAGCTGAACTTATCCGGGGATTTTGGGAGTTCGTTGGCTTGATGTCTGAGGGAGTTTCTACTTTTTGAGCAACACTTCTTGAAGCCTTTTGTACAATTTGATAGGAAGAGAGGTCTGTATCATCGATTAGCGGTGGGATTGAAGGCGTCTCTTCTGGGACTGCTAGCTCAAAATGTTGATTCCAAGCTGGAGATTCCACACCCTTCTGACGACCGTAAACCTTCACTGTTTTAATGGATTCAATACCCAGCTTGATCAGACCTTTACGAATGTATGAAACCATCGCTTTCTGGTCGGGTATCTGAGCGGATTCCAGCAGGATTTGTAAGCAATCATCCTTTACACCCACCTTAGCCATGACGCCCTTGGGTTGCAGTGACTTATTGAGCATCGCAGCTATTGCTTTAGCATTACCTTGCTTGGCAAGCATCAATAGGTTTGACTCAGACATATTTTGCTCTCCATTTGTTGTTGGTGCATGATTCAACGAGCTAGACGGACAACTGATCTCTCTCGCTATCCCTACCTTGCATTCCTACATCTAGTCCTTAAACCAACCCGCTTGATGCCGTACAAGAAAATTGTTGTTGTTTAAGAAAATCTTCACATTTACTACAAGCGTTGGTCGAAGGTTACAGCTATCTTAAACTGGGCTTAGACTAGGTCGGAAAAATTTTATGAATATTCAACGTTGGATTGCGCGACGGGAACCCAACTGGCAACGATTGGATAAGTTGTTGAGGCAAGTGGAGAAAAAAGGACTCAAGTCGTTGCACTCATCTGAAATCAGGGAATTAGCTAGCTTGTATCGCTCAGTTTCAGCCGATTTAGCGAGGGCAAGAACCAATCAGTTGGGAAATATTCTGGTTCAAGATTTACAGCAGCTTACTTCTCGTAGTTACAGCCAAATTTATCAAGGTTCGCGTCGCACCGAATGGCAGGCAGTTGTGAAGTTTTGTCTCTGGGGTTTCCCGGCTGTAGTACAAGAGACATTCGGATATATTGCTGTGGCAACAGCGATTTTTCTGGTGGGGGTATTGATTGCTTGGTGGTTTTCCTGGCAAGACCCTGTGTTTATGTCGCTTGTTGTTCCAGAATCCTTAATTGTACAAGTGCGCGACAAGGGTCAATTGTGGATGGGTTCAATTGTGGGATGGGAACCCTTAGCCTCTAGCGGCATTATGATTAACAACCTGCGGGTGTGCTTTAGGGCAATTGCTGGAGGTGTCACTGCAGGTGCTTTTACAGTGTTTGTCCTAGCCTACAACGGACTGCATATTGGTGCGATCGCAACTCTCGTTGGTCAAAATAACTTAGCTTACCCATTTTGGGCGTTTGTCTTTCCTCACGGTTCCCTGGAACTCCCCGCCATCTTCTTTGCTGGTGGTGCTGGTTTACTCATTGGTAGGGCAATTCTGTTTCCCGGTCAATACCGCCGGGTAGATGCACTAAAATTCTACGG
Organism: Cyanobacteriota bacterium; assembly: GCA_040756535.1. Classification (GTDB taxonomy): domain Bacteria; phylum Cyanobacteriota; class Cyanobacteriia; order Cyanobacteriales; family Coleofasciculaceae; genus JBFLZA01. The sequence continues at coordinate 2,132 of JBFLZA010000424.1, read as the reverse complement.
TTACAAAGCAGCACAGTTAGTATTTGGCATTATCCCAATGCTAATCATTGCAGGTACAATTGAAGGCTTTTTCTCACCCAATCCAGCTATTCCCGACTCTCTCAAGTATCTTGTTGGGATCGGATTATTTACGCTTTTGGTGATATATTGCAGTCGCCAAAACTCTACTCAAAGCATCTCTGAAAGAGGCTAAGTAGGTGGAAAAATTAAACGTAAGGTGAGCTTTGCCTACCTCCAATTCTGTAGTTCTATTGAAGAGAGAATCATGGGCAATGCCCACCCTAAAATTTGGTGATGTTTATTTATATCCATCTACTTAGCATGGAGTTGACCACTTTAGAAACGCATTTCAAGTCGCTTTCCAAAGCTCGTTGTGACGCTCGTTCCAGGCAGGCTAACGCCTCGCTGACGCTATCGTTGTTCCCCATTCCCTGTACCCTGTTCCCTTTTCAGTTAAAGGGTAAGGGAGAAAGGCTTGTCCCTTTTACCTTTCCCCTTTCCCCTTTTCCTAGAAACGACTTACAGCCAAACGACTTGCGATCGCTCTTTTACCACTTGCTCGTAAACCCCTTCTGTTTGCTTGGCAATCTTAGACCAGCTAAAGCGGCGATCTAAATCTTCATAAGCATTATCAATCAACCACTGAGCATAGCCAGGATTTTTCAGTACTTCCAAAATTCCCCAAGCTAGAGAGTCAGAGTTGTTGGTATGGGTAGTAATTCCAGTTTTTGTGTGTTTCACCACTTCCGGAAATCCCCCCGTATCCGAGACAACGACAGGGACACGAGCCGCAAAACTTTCCAAAGCAACAATGCCAAAGGGTTCGTAAAGGCTGGGAAAAACAGCACAGTCGGCGACCGTTTGGAACTTATCGAGGTCAGCGTCGGACATAAAGCCGGTGAAAAAGCACTTATGAGCAATCCCCAAATCCCACGCTTGCTTTCTTAAGTGGTCGGTATTGCCACCGCCGATAATCACAAACTTGGCATAGCCGTGCATTTCCTGCAACACTTTGGGAGCAGCACTAAGCAGTATCGGCACTCCTTTTTCGTAGGTCATGCGACCAACATAATAGACAATTTTCTCCCCATCGTCGGCAAAGCGGCGGCGAAAGTTAGGGTGGTCAAATTCTGGGGTACGGCGTTTCTTTTCTGGGCGGATGCCATTGTAGATAACATCCATTTTGTCCCAAGGAGTATCTAAGGCGCGTTCCACTTCCTGCCGCATATAGTCAGTGCAAACAATGACCCGCCAAGCCTCGTAGGTGAGGAGTTTTTCTTTGCCACAAATGTAGTGATGGGTGTCGGTGTGGATGCCGTTGTAACGCCCGAATTCAGTGGCGTGAATCGTCGCAATCAAGGGCACCCGGAAGTTATGCTTCAGTGCGATCGCGGCATCTCCTACCAACCAATCATGAGCATGGATGACATCAAAAGGTCCTTCCTCCAAAAGGAGCTTACCTCCATGACGCCCCATACTCTCGTTCATGTTGACGATCCAGTGAAAGAAGTCGTGGCTAGGAGCAACGAGTACTCGATGAATACGAACACCATCAACCACTTCATAGAGTGGGGCATCACCAAACTCCACAGTAATTAAGTGGACTTCGTGCCCCAAGTTCACCAGCTCTGGATACAACTCAGCCACATGGCGAGCAATTCCCCCAACAATGCGGGGTGGAAATTCCCAAGCAAGTACCAAAATCTTCATGCTTTCCCCAGTCCCTAAACGTTACGCAGGTCTACAAACGGACATAAATTTTCTCAAATTTTATTGAATAGTTTTAATGATGTTCAGGTGTATGTAAAAATTTTTCTGAATTTTCACTTTAGTGCCTTGGTTCAGTAAGAGAACTTGACAAATATAATAATATGTGGTTAAGAAAAAACTCCTCATTTCATCCCCGCGTCTGGAGCGTCCCCGGATCTTGCTCAAAACTGAGTTTATGGGTTACTAAACTGATGCTTTAGGACTAAATATTACCTTCCCCGGATGAATCCAGAGCATCCGGATTGATATCGGAATTTTTCCGGTATGGGGCTTGAGAGCAGGGAATACATCACTATGAGTATCCTTTGTCGCCCAGTCTCTCTCGCCCAACTCCCTCCCAGCCTCCGCGCCCACCGCCGTCG
>JBFLZA010000423.1:0-8300 GCA_040756535.1 Cyanobacteriota bacterium | reverse complement strand
AACACTTGGCGGATTCAAGCTGACACTCGCTGAATAAAGGGACTAGGATCGCAAAGAAAGCCTTTTTTGTCCTTTGTATTCCACCCTGAATGCACTATGAACCGCCCAGAATTCCGCATTCCTGAAGATAGAACTCAGGACGTTTTTACCCGTGCTGCTCAGTTGTATGCCCAGCATAACCAGAGCTATTCCGTCAAAGAGCTCATGGAGGCAGGGGCAGAGGCAAAAATTCCGCCCGAATTTATCCAACAAGCGATCGAGGAACTACAAATCACCCAAACCCAGCAGGCTGTACCAACGGCTCGAACCAAGCGCTCCAAGCTCTTTATTGGCTTTGCAATTGGGTTGCCACTGCTTGCAGCCATTGCGGCGGCAGCGTGGCTCCTTGCCAGAAATGCAGCCACCAATGCAGAGGCACCACCAGTCCAAACTGTACAGCCCATTGCCAACCAACCGCCACTGAGCAACACCAGCCCAGTGACAGGCAGCTTTAAGTGTGGCCCTATAAATTTTGCAGGCAAGGATTTGAGTGATAAAAATCTCAGTGGAGCTGACTGTCACCGAGGAAAATTACCTAACACCAATTTGAGCAATACGATACTGCAAAGTTCCAACCTGAGCTACGCGGATTTAAGAAACGCCAATCTACGAGGTGCAGATCTTAGAGGTGCGAATTTGACTGAGGCCAATTTGGCTGGGGCAGATTTGAGCGGTGCTCAGCTCAGAGGTGCCAACTTGAGCAAGACAGATTTAACGGGTGCAAATTTGAAAAATACCAATATCGGTGAGGCGGATACGGCTGAGGCAATCATGGATGGTGCCAAACAATAGGGTAATAGGCATTATTGCCCAATAATGGCACGTTCGTCTGTATGCAACTTTTAAGTGGGGACGAAAGTCATAGAGACGCTTCAAGACTGCGGATGCGTCGGTAAAAGCGAAAAGTACCAGAGGGGATGAACTCGATTAAGGACTTCACAGGAGCGAGTACCGTATAAGAGCCATCCCCAGAAGGCTTAAGCTGCCCTTGCCTATATTTTGCACTTGATCGAGTGAGGGTAAAAAAAGCAAAAAGCTTGATTGCTCTACTTTTTTCCCTTTCCCTGGCTCCTTGCTCCTTATCCCCAAAGGGGGCCCCAAGTTCCCCTTTTCCCCTTCCTTACGAGACGTAGTTTGTAAGCACGACAGCTTTAATAGCCTGATGCGGCTCTATCCAGTTGGTAGGTATAAGCGACCCGCTCAATTTGGGTTTTGAACGAGCCATCGGGATAAAGCGTGATTAAGCGAAATCCTGGGTCTATTGTATCTAAGGCAAACTCTTTACTTTTTGGCAGGAACTGAAAGCAAGTTGAGGGACAAGCCAAGTAGTGAACATTATGACGCGATCGCTCAAATTCTTGGTGAATATGACCAAAGACGACTAAACGCACCTGTGGATGTCGGTCAATCAGGGCAAACAGTTCCTCAGCATTCCGGAGTAAAAGGCGATCGAGCCAAGCTGAATTTACGGAAAAAGGCGAATGATGTAAGCTAATCAGCGTTGGTTGTTCACGGGTCTGTTGTAACTGAAGTTCTAACCAATCTAAACTTTCTGGCAACAGCTGCCCATGGACGCACCCAGAAACAGATGAGTTGAGCAGTAGAAACTGCCAACCTCCCATAGAAAAGGACTTTTGAGAGGAAATCGGAGCTTGATTTAACACTTGCTCCATCACCACAGGTTGGTCATGGTTACCGGGTAGCCAGTAAGTCGGGATTTGCAACGGTTTTAGACACTCTTGTAGGTACTGATAAGATTCCGGCTTGCCATCTTGAGACAAGTCTCCCGTCAGCAGGAACAGATCGGGTTGAGGGCAAAGTTTTTGTAATCGTTCTAGAACCACATGGAAAGACTGCGCTGTCGGAAGTCCCAACAGTTCTTGGTTGAGATTGGCAAAGAGATGAATATCTGTAACTTGAGCAATCAGAAGAGAAGAGACTTGGGTCATATCAGGCTCAACACAAAAGGAATCTGGCTCACGACTTGAACACAAATACACAGACAATCAATAACACGAGAGACATCTCCCTTACATAACGATGGAGGGAGGCGATCACTCAGGCATAGACCTGTAAACTTGCCAAGTGGCTCTAATTCTAGTTCGATAGATGTTCAACAATATTTCTAACTTATATGATCAGTAACTTTTTCTTCGTACTAGGGTGGTGCAAGGGCTAGAAGCTAAGTGCCGTTCAGCAAGAGTGTGTATGATTGAGTGCGCGAAGTATGAGTTTCAACCAATATAGACTAAAATTAAAATTGTTGATACAATGATAAATCGAGTTTGCGGCGGCATAGCCAAGTGGTAAGGCAGAGGTCTGCAAAACCTTTATCCCCCAGTTCAAATCTGGGTGCCGCCTTTTGAACATCTCCTGTTTTATCATCAGCGACGGCTGCTGTAGCAGGTCTCTTCAGTCCTAAGCTAATTCTACTATTGATAAGGGCGATCGCATTCATCAACGCTTGCGAGAGAACTTCATGGATTTTTGTACCAAATGAGCAGTTCAGTATATTAATGTCTTCTTAGTTGCTCAGATACAAGAAGCTTAGTTATATCGAAGGATGTTAGCAATAAAATGCTAAAAGAGGTAGTACTTCATAATTTCAAAAGTCATAAATTGACACAATTGAGTTTAGATAAGTCGCGCTTACACGCACTCATAGGCCAGAACAGTTCCGGCAAAACATCAGTTTTACAAGCATTACATTATCTTAGTAGGCTTGCCGATTCAGAATTCAAAAATATCTTTCCATCTCAAAGCCCAAGAGCGCCTGAGGTTATTACAACAATTGGGCAAGATAAAATGTCTGTTACTGGAAGAGGTTTTTGGGGATATAAAGAGCCGAAGAATTGGGAAGCTTCGTATAACTTTCAGCAACAAAGTCCAAATTATTGGTCTCCGACAGTATCCTGGAAGGTTGATCAGAATGAGGGGACTGTGCCAGGAGGATGGTCAAGCTCGTTGAGCAAGGCTCTAGATCCAATCCCCCAAGCCTTGAGATACTCAGTTCATCTGAAGCTAGTAGCTACTAACCTTGCCAAAGCAGCTTACAGTGATGCAATTACGCCGCGAGTTGAGTTCGATGGTTCAGGATTAGCACCTACCTTAGACTATCTTCGTAACGAAGCTCCAGATAACTTTCAATCATTACAGGAAATGTTGCAACGAATTGTCCCAGGTGTACGGGAGGTAGGAGTAAGGCGAGCCAAGGTTTCTGTCAATCGGCAACGTTTAATCGAAGTCGATGGAAAATCAATCTCATACGAAGAAAGCCAGGAGATGGCAGGGCAGGAAGTTGTCCTAGACATGAATACGGGTAAGCGTATTCCAGCCCATGCCATTAGCGAAGGAACAATGCTCACGCTAGGATTATTGACTGTTCTGATGAATCCTAATCAACCTAATTTAGTGTTACTGGATGATGTTGAACAGGGACTCCATCCCAAAGCACAGCGAGAACTAATTACTGTTTTTAAGGAGATTATTCAAGACAATAACAATCTGCAAATTATTTTTTCTACTCATTCTCCTTATATTGTGGATGAACTTACTCCTTCTCAAGTTCATGTATTAAGTAACACCAATTCAGGCTTCACGCTTTCCAAGCGTTTGGATGAACATCCGGATGTGGAATGGGCAAAACAAACTTTAACCACTGGTGAGTTTTGGGATGCTGAGGGTGAGGATTGGGTTGTTGAAGGAGAAGGCAGTGACTGAGTTCATCGTGATAGTGGAAAGTGATGCTGATGCGCGAACTGCTACGAAATTAGCCGAGCGCATTCTAATAGAGAAAGTAGATTGGCTAGATGATGATAATCTTCAGTATTTTTTCCAGTGGAGTGGATTACAGAATGGAACACAACATTCCTGTTGGAAATACCTTGGTAAAATTATTGACGAAGCAAAAGCTTTAGGTTATAAGCCTGCCCGATTTCTAGGTCATAATAGAGATGGAATACCATATAAAGAATATGGAGCCACATCTGATAAAGTGCTGAAGTTAGTACGCTTCCTGCAAAAAACACGGCAGATTAAAGCAATTCTATTGATTATTGATTTAGACAATAAGCCGGAGCGTAGAAACGGCCTTTATCAAGCACGTTCAGAACACATCAATGGAAAACCTAAATTAGAAATTGTTATTGGCACAGCCGACCGAATGCGCGAAGCATGGGTTTTGAATGGCTTTATTCCATCTAATCAAGAGGAAGAGCGAATTTTGGAAGAGATCAAGAATGAATTAAAATTTGATCCATGTATAGAGTCACACAGACTACGTGAACGGAATGGAATTAGAGATCCAAAAGAAGTAGTCAAAAAGCTAACAGGTGTAAATATGGAACGCGAACAGCAGTGCTGGGAAGAGACAAGTTTGGAACTGCTGCGTGGAAGAGGTATTCATACAGGTTTAACCGACTATATCTGTGAAGTTGAGCAACGATTGATCAAAATAATTTTGTCTAACGACGATAACAATACCGATACTGCCATAAGACCGGAATCCTAAACCGTATCCCATACTTGGGACACTTCGTTAACAACCTTAACTGATGCTGCTCATACCCTACCGTCAACTTAACCAGTAAAAAATATTGAATAGTAGGCGGATTAACTACTTGTAGCATCCCATCAAACAACTCATAACGGTTATCTGTGCCGTCATCATAAGTAAGATATTTTTCAAAAGTGTATAGGCGTTCAATTGTTGGGAAAATCATATCGATTAAAAACTTTCAAGTAATTGCTCTAACTCTTTAATTTTTATTGCCATACAATGCTCTAATTTTAACAATCGCTCCATCGTCACCTGTGGCGACTCATAAAACGACTCATCCTGCTCAATCTGACGGTAACGACGCATCCAAAATCCTTGCATTAGTTGACTTTAGCGGAGTTAGCTTGGATTCTGCTGTCGCGAGTCGCGATAGTGAAGCGGGACACCATACAGCGAGTGTGGCAGTCTCTGGTTCAGCTTAGTTATACTCCATTTAGCTTTGACAGGGGAATTTACCGTGAATCAGAACTCTGATAGGAGTTGCAGGAGAGCAGTTCTTGAGCTGGGAAGAGGAGGATTAGGGTTAATTTTTGTGGGAATGACTTTTTTCAGTCTTCCAGCTTTCGCTCAGATTGTTCCGGATGCGACATTGGGGAGTGAAAATTCGCAAGTGACTCCTAATGCCAATGTTAGAGGGCTTCCAGGCGATCGCATTGATGGGGGGGCAGTACGGGGAAGCAGCCTGTTCCACAGTTTTTCAGAGTTCAATGTTAATAACGGACAGCGTGTTTACTTTACTGATCCAGCCGGGATTACCAATATTTTCAGCCGCGTTACAGGCTTGAATGTTTCTAATATCCTGGGGACGTTGGGGGTTGATGGCGCTGCGAATCTGTTTTTGCTCAACCCGAATGGTATCTTTTTTGGTCCGAATGCTGTAGTGGACATTCAGGGTTCATTTGTGGCAACAACCGGCGATCGCTTTGTCTTTCCGGGGGGTGCTGAGTTTGGTGCTAGTAATCCCCAAGCGCCTCCTCTGCTGACGATGAGTGTTCCTGTTGGGGTGCAGTATGGTGTACAACCGGGGACGATTACTAATGCGGGGAATTTAACAGTAGGGCAAGACTTGACGCTGGCAGGTGGGAATCTGGATTTGCAAGGTGAGTTACGCGCAGGTAGAGATTTGACGCTGCAAGCTCAGAATACTGTGCGGGCGCGGGATAGTGCAACTAATCCGTTTATTGCTTCTGCGGGTGGGAAGTTGGTGGTGCAGGGGAATCAATCAGTGGATATTGTTGCCTTGAGTCACCCGACTAGTGGTTTGTTCTCTAGCGGAGATATGGTGTTGCGGAGTGCGAACACTGTGGGGGGTGATATTCACTACTGGAGTGGGGGCAATTTCCGAATTGAAACGTTGGATGGTAATTTAGGAAACTTATTTAGTCCCGCCGATCCTGTGATTCGTGCCAGTGGGGATGTCACCTTCGATAGTTATGAGGGAGCCTCGCTGCATATTTTTGCAGGGGGGAGTGTGACAATTACGGGTAATGTCGAGATTACAGGTGCAGATACGGTAGGGAATGCGATCGCAGAAAATGTTACTTTATCCGATGGCACAACGATTATTCCTATTGACGGCACGATTCAACCCACTCTTGATATCCGAGCAGGAACGACTGCGATCAATCCTCCTGGCATCACGGGAGATACGACTGGCTTCACTTCAGGAGTACCTGGAACAGGGGGGACGGGGACGAGTGCTGATATCAGCATCAATAGTATCTCCATCAACGATAATATACCGAATAATGGAGGTATTATCTTCCTCACCAATCAGTACCAACCTAACTCATTGGTGAGTCCTAACGGTATTACAATTGGCTCTATTGAGATTCGGGATGGTGGTTCTATTGTTGTTGATTCCCGCAGTGGGATTACTCTCAATGGTCGAGTTGATACGTTTCCTACAAATAATAGTAATGGTACGGTTACGTTATTAGCGGGTAGCAATATTACGGTCAATAGTACAGTAGATACTTCTATCGATGGGCTCGGGGGAGATGTCAAACTGTCTGCCGGGGGCAATGTCACACTGAACGGAGTCTTAGATGCTTCTACTGCTGCCAGAACTGATGGGCTTGAGCCTGAGGGTGGCGCTATCACTGTGCAAGCCGGGGGCAACATCACAATCAACCCGAACGGATTTATTGACACCTCTGCTATTAATTTCGACTTCGATTCCAATACTAATTCCGATCCCACCTTCGACACTAATCAGCTTATAGGTAGGGCTGGCGATGTTTTCCTTAAAGCCGGAGGTAATATTACCCTAAGTGATACCGGAATTTTGGCAGCTGGGGCAACTGGAGGATTTGTTCAACTCATCAGTGCTGGGGATACAGTTATCAACAATAGCTTCATTGATGCAACCACTGAAAGCAATATTAATAATAGTCCTGGCTTCATCGACATTACAAGCCGATCGCTCTCTATAAAAGATTCTGCTCTGGATGTAGGAAGCTTTGGCCAAGGTGATGCGGGCTATATTGGTATCAACGCGACTGATATAATCCTCATCGATAACAGCATCTTATTGAGTGATGTAACCCAGACAAATGGGGGAAGCGGTGGTTATATTGGCATCTCAGGTGCCCGGACAATTCAAATTAGCAATAATTCAGTCCTAACTACAGAGAGTGATAGCCAACAAAATGGTCCAGGAAACATTTTCATCCAAGGAAATGATAGTGTTTTAGTTAGCAATAGCACGATTGATAGCAATAGTAAGAGTAGTAATGAAAGTGCTAGTTTCGGGGATATTAAAATTGAAGCGACAACTGGATCAGTTTTTCTAGATAACTCTACAGTATCTGCACAGAGTTCAGGCCCTGCCTTTGCGGGTGACATTTTTATTGATGCCCGCGATCGCATTGAAATCACGAACAACAGTAAGATTGCTGCTAATGGGAATTTTGGACGTATCTTTATCGGGCAAAGTACTCCAGAACCTGAGCAAGACCCAACTTTGCCTCAAACCGTTGTTATTAGTGGTAGTAATTTGACCACAACTAACTCTGCCGCTACTGGAGTCGATTCAAATCAGGGAATTCTCTCTGGCGACATAACTATCCGTGCTATTGATGAGATTTCAATGCTAAACAACAGTACATTGGAAGCTCAAACCACTAGGAGAGGGGATGCTGGATTTATATCTTTAATAACGGGTAACGGTACGAGTGGTCGTATTTCCCTTGATAACAGTACGATCTTCAATAATGTGGAAGCAGGAGGAATAGGTAACAGTGGATTAGTCAGTATGCAATCTGGCTCACTCGCCTTAACCAATGGGGCTCAAGTGCAAACCTTGGTACGTGGGACTGACGCTCAAGGAAACATTGTTGGTCTTGCACAGGGAAACGCAGGCAACGTCCAGATCCAGGTGTCAGGTAATGTTGATTTTGACGGTAGCGATAGTAACGGTAAATCTAGCGGCATCTTTAGCAGTGTGGAACAAGGAGGGCAGGGCAATGCTGGCTCAATCGCGATTGAAGCTGGCTCACTCTCCTTGACCAATGGCGCAAGATTGGATGTGAATAATAAAGTCCAAGGAAATGCTGGAGATATCAAAATCAACGCTAACCGCATCACCTTGAACAACGGAACCGAAATTTCAGCCGCAACCGCCGGGGGCGATGGGGGTAATATCAACATCATCACAGCAACGGATTTGCTGCTACGCAACAGAAGTAATATTTCAACTTCA
>JBFLZA010000422.1:0-8314 GCA_040756535.1 Cyanobacteriota bacterium | reverse complement strand
CAAAAACAGTTGCCACTTTGAGAAATTTACGGTTATACTAGCAAAAGAAGGCGACGCGGGATAGAGCAGCCTGGTAGCTCGTCGGGCTCATAACCCGAAGGTCGGTGGTTCAAATCCGCCTCCCGCCATCAAGAAACAAGCCCTATAACCTCACAGGTTATAGGGTTTTGTTTTATAAGACTCGAAGTTGAAAAACCCAAGTTTTTATCCGATAAGTCCAGCCAACTGTAAAAGCAAAATCGGCACGATCGCATAATTTACCTCTTCACTGGATCGAGCGACTGTCGTTGAGTAGATTAATGGCTGGTACAAATACTCCCCCTTTGTAGTTGTGACTTGGCAACAAATTTATCTCTGCTGGTTCTCCGAATATCCGATACTCAATCTAGAGACACAGCCCGACACAAACCCTTACAACCCAATTGTCACAGTTGATGGACAAAACGCCGCGATCGCTCCTACCAACGCGCAGATGGAATCGGAAGAAACGGTGCGACATTGTCACCAATAGACGCTTTGAAGTGGTGAGAAAAGGTGTATCGCACTCCCATTGGCGCGACCCTTACCATTTGATGCTCACAATGGACTGGCTAAGTTTCATTGGGGTTACTGTGGTTTCCTATGTTGCTACGAATGCTGTATTTGCTTTGTTATATCTTGCCGGAGGAGATTCCATTAAGAATGCCCGACCGGGTTCTTTTTTGGATGCCTTTTTCTTCAGCGTTCAGACGATGGCTACTATCGGTTATGGGGCAATGTATCCCCAAACTGACTATGCCAATCTATTGGTTGCGATCGAAGCGCTGATCGGTTTGTTGGGAGTGGCAATGGCTACGGGACTGATGTTTGCTCGCTTCTCCAGTCCTACAGCCAGAGTTCTCTTCAGTCGTGTAGCCGTCATTGCGCCCCATAACGGGTTACCCACTCTAATGTTACGCGTCGCCAACGAGCGTCGTAACCAAATTCTTGAAGCCCAAATCGGGGTCAGTTTACTGCGTAATGAAATCACGACAGAAGGTCATTTCATGCGTCGGTTCTACGACCTTAAACTGATTCGTAGCCAAACACGCATCTTTGCCCTGAGTTGGATGGTAATGCATGTGATTGATGAGAACAGTCCTTTGTATGGAGAGACACCGGAATCACTAGCCGAGATGGAAACAGATATGATAGTCACCCTGACCGGCATTGATGAAACGGTTTCACAAACGGTTCACGCTCGTCACTACTACATTACAGACGAAATTCTTTGGAATATGCGTTTTGTTGATATTTTCTCCAATAAATTGGATGGGCGGCGTGTCCTCGATCTGACTCGCTTTCACGAGGTTACACCGGTTTAAATTATGAATGATGAATGATGAATTATAAATTATGAATTATGAAAAGTGCGGTCATAAGCTAGTATGCATCTAATTTGCATAACCTAGACGGGCAATACGTCCCATCCCACAAGATATAAGTTCGCACAGGAACGAACTCGTTAAAGCAAGGGCAGCTTATTGACCATTACCTAAGTCGCGAATCATAATTTTTGCTAATTCACAATTCATAATTCACAATTCATCATTTTTAGGGTGGGTAACCACTCATTTCGCAACTTAGCGATCGCTTGTTCTTTGAGCTTAGCTTCCACCTCAATCCAAGGCACACTCCGGTAGGAACTCGGCATCACGGTAATCAAGTCGCTATGGTGTCGATCGCGAAAAGCCTCACGTCCGTTGGAGATGTGCACCAATTGCCATTCCGGCATGGGCCAAGTGGTACGTGCTGCTGCCTGCATTTGGGCAACACTGGGGTGGTCGTAACTATCTAGCTTTTCATGAATAATATGGTGATGGGCGTCAAAGACCATGGATATACCCGCTTGGCGGCAAATGTCTAAAATCTCTTGGGCGCTATAGGCGTATTCATCGTTTTCTAGTGCGAGTCGAGAGCGAATTTCTTCGGGTAGAGTGCGGATAACCTTCACTAATTGCTCTGAGCGATCGCTTTTTCCCCCGTGCACTTCCATCACTGCCCACGGAGATTGCGGCTGTCCCAGTTTATCCAGAATCATCGCGTGCATTTTGAGAAGTTTGATGCTGGTAGCAACAACGTCTGGATTATCAGAACTAAGGACGACAAATTGATCGGGATGCACGACCAATCGAATGCCTGCTACCTGAACCCGCTTACCTATTTCCCCAAGTTTTTCATTAAACTGATTGAGAACTTTTTCTCCCAATTCAGTATCAGCGAAGGGAAAAAGATTAGAGGTAATTCGGTAAAGCTGAATTTCATTCTTTAGACAAAAATCAATAGCTAGATTCAACCTTTGTAGATTCTCATTGTACAAATTTTCCAGAGTTTTCTCTTGTTCTCCCTCTGAAAACTGTAACAACCGCTTGCGTGTAACCGTCTTGTAGCGCACCTCTTTAGATGTTGTGATACAGACTAATCCCAGTTGAGGTGTCACGCTCGTCGAATCCATTATTTCCCAAACCAATTGATTTTTATACTTGTATCATAGATAACCGATATTTCTCTTCAATAAACCTATCGCAAGAGTGATATTAAATCCAGTTAAATCCCTATAATAAAGTGCTTAGATAAGAATGAAACGATGAGCTTATATGCGGTTGGTTCAAACATAGTAGTTAAGACAGACGCTCCAGAAAATGGATGTACTACGTATGAATGCAACTTGGTATTAAGTACCTCAATTCATAATTCATAATTCATAATTCATAATTCATAATTAAGTTAACTCGATAATTAAGTCCAGGCGAAAGTTATCAACCAAGTGGGTTAGTGCTGACTTTAGAGCGGCATAAGGCTTTGGTATTTGCTCGATTAGGATGAGAATCTCTTCATCCAGGCAACCCTGGGCTGCCAAATGGAGCTGTGCTCGCCATTCTGGAGGCATCACCGCAAGGTCTTCTCGGGTCAGCATTTTAACGTTGTCTTCCGGTTGAAGTGAAGCATTGGGGGATACATCTTCAAAACAATAGCGCACCCCTAAATGCTGAGCAATTTTTTCTAACAGGATGTCCTCTCGGAAGGGTTTGGGAATAAAGTCATCGCAGCCTGCTTTGAAGACGATTTCTTGTTCCTCCTCAAACGCACTAGCGGTCAGGGCAATCACTACGGTATTCTGACCTTTGAGTGTTTTCTTAATCGTTTGCGTTGCCTCATACCCATCCATAACAGGCATAATGATATCCATCAAAATTAGATGGGGTGACCAACTTTGCCACATCTCAACTCCTTCTTGGCCATTGACGGCGACACAAACTTCAAAGCCCAAGGGTTCTAACATCCTGATTAGTAGTTTGCGGTTGACAGCAGCATCCTCGACAATCAGGAGGCGATAGGACGGTTGGTTAGGCTCTAAACCCATGACTCGTCGTTGGCTTGATACAGGTTTTTCATCCGCTGAAGTAGCCAAGCCCACCTGAATATCGAAGGTAAAAATTGACCCTTGACCTAAAGCACTCTTGACGGTGATGTCTCCCCCCATCATGCATACATATTGTTGGCTAATGGCTAAACCTAATCCCGTGCCTTCTAGGGACTGGCGACCTCTTCGAGCTTGGACAAAGGGTTTAAACAAGGTATTTAGTTCGTCGGGAGCAATGCCACAACCACTGTCTTCAACAACAAAGAAGATTGTTGTTTTTTGCGGGTTTTTGGTTGTTTGGTGGTGCTGCACGCCATTGCCTATTCCCACACGCAGCATCACACTACCCGTGGTAGTAAATTTGATGGCATTTCCTAACAGGTTAATCAGGACTTGACGGAGTTTACTTTTGTCAGTTTGAACATATTGGGGTAAGTCTGCCGTCCGTTCAAATAAGAGCTTTAAACCCTTGGCATTGGCTTTGAGGCGCAGCATTTCTTCTAGGGAGTCGAGCAGGCAATACAAGTCAAAACAATTTTCACTTAAATTAACCTGACCCGATTCAATTTTAGACATTGACAAAATGTCATTAATCAGCTCTAGTAAATGCTCGCCACTGCGATTGATGATGCTAATGTATTCTTGGTGCTGGGAAGATAGGGAAGAATCGTAAGCTAATACTTGAGTAAAGCCAAGGATAGCGTTGAGGGGTGTACGCAATTCATGGCTCATCTTGGAGAGGAATTGGCTTTTGGCTCGGTTGGCGGCTTCTGCCTGGAGTTTGGCTTTTTCTAGAGCATGGTTTTGGGTTGCAAGTTCTCGACGCCGTTGTATCTCTTGTTCTAGCAGATTAGCCTGAGCGATCGCAATTCCCATTTGCACAGCGACGGCTTCGAGTAATTCAATTTCCTCTGCTGTCCACTCCCGGAAGTGGGAGTACTGATGCATCCCAATCGCCCCATTGGGTTTTCCTTGGTAAGAAGTCCGAACTGCCAGCATCGACTTCAACCCAAACTGCCGACATACCGACTCGGCTTCTGCCAGCAAGAGATCAGCATACACGTCATTGGAGACAATTGCCGAGTCTTGGGCTAACATTAGCTGGACATGAGGATTGCCAAGTACTGGAATTTCTACACCCAGAGCCGATTCTAGCCCTGGTGTTGTATACTCGGCGACCACGGGAATTTGGGGAGTTGGGTTTTCTATATAGGTATGGATTAAGCAGCGATTCACGCCAAAAGCTTGACCAATTTGAATGGCTGCTGTTTGAAAAATTTGTTCTGGCTTTAAGCTGGAGCGAATTTCTTGCGTAATTTTTTCCAAAAGCAATGCTCGATGAATTTGCTGTTCGAGGGCAGATTTAGCGCTGATGGTTTCGAGTTCTGCTTGTTTGCGGTTTGTAATATCGCGGAACGTTACTGCTAGACCATCCTGCAATTTTACCGCAGCAATTTGTACCCATAACGGCATCGTTTCATGAGTCAAATTGATTTGTGTTTCTAACGGCTCTCCTGTCTCAACGACAGTGACATACTTTTCAAATAGACCAATGGCATGAATCTCTGGCATTTCTACTAAAAGTTGTTTGCCGATGAGTTGCTTGCCCCTTTGCTCTAGTATTTTTTCAGCCGTTGAGTTGAGTAAAATCCCTTTAAAATCAACAATTCGTCCCTGATGATCTCGAAGCGCTTCATACACGGCTACCCCATCAAGAGAGCTATTCAAAACACCTTGAATGAGGGACTGGGATTGTTGTAGTTTTTGATTTTGGTCTTCAAGTTGCCGTTGTAATCGTCTAATCTTAAGTTGATTCTCAATCCGAGCCAGAACTTCTTCTTGTTGAAACGGCTTAGTAATATAATCAACTGCGCCGACCTTTAATCCTTTAATTTTATCCATCGGCTCAGATAGAGCCGTCATAAAAATCACCGGGATGTCTTTGGCTGCTGGTGAGGCTTTTAGACGCAGACAAGTTTCAAACCCATCGATCTCCGGCATCATTACATCTAGCAAAATCAGGTCTGGCGATACCTTTTCCAGTTTTTTTAAGGCACTTTCACCCGTTTTAGCGACCAAAACTTTAAAGCCAGACTCTTGCAAGAAACTAAACAGCATCTTGAGATTCGTTGGATGGTCGTCAACAATCAAGATGATGCTGGATTGGGTCGTTAACATTTTTATTGCTCAGTAATATATTTTTCAACCAGCTTGAGGATTTCTTGCTCTTCAAACTCTTGCGCTAGTTGGAGTAGCTTGTTGGTAAAAGCAATATAGTTCGGATTCAATTGTCTCAGGCGAACCGCTTCCTCTTCAACCCCTGCAATATCCCCAATTTGAGCCGCTTGGTATAACGTCATCAATTCGGGAGGAGGCGGAGCCATGATTTCATCAGTTTGTTCGTTCTTCGATCCCGAAGTATCGCCCGGTTCTGTGATCCAAACAACTCCTAAACAGGTTTGAATTTTTTCTAGCAATTCTTGCGATTGAATGGGTTTTGGGATGAAGTCGTTACAGCCCGCTTCCCGACTCTTTTGTCTATCAATGTCAAATACTGAAGCACTTGAGGCAATAACGAGTGTATTCTTACATTCGGGTAATTCTCGGAGGCGTTGCGTCATTTCAAACCCATTCATCTCTGGCATCATGAGGTTGGTAATGATTAAATCAGGTTTTATCTGAGTCGCTTTTTCGATGCCCTCCTGACCGTTGATGGCTTCGATGACTTCAAAGCCAATAGGTTCTAATAAGTTACTAATCACTGAGCGATTGGCAAATGCATCATTGACTACCAAAATTTTTCGAGCTTCCCCTTGAAAACCAACAATTGTTTCGGGGGTTTTTCCGGAAATGGTATCAATTTCTGCTGAGGCAAGCGGTAAATCGACATCAATGCGAAAGACACTACCTTCCCCTAAGGCACTCTCAACCCCAATTTCCCCCTTCATCAGTGAGACAATATGCTTGGTAATTGCTAATCCCAAACCGATACCTTCTGCTTGCCGCGACCTATCTCCCACTTGCTCAAAGGGCAAAAAGATTTTAGAGAGTTGTTGGGGAGCCATGCCAATCCCTGTGTCTTCAACTTGGAAGCGAATTTTGGCAATTGGGGATTGAGGATTCGTCGTTAGGTTTTGATTGCTCTGGAGGGAGGATTCGTTTTCATCCTCCGGTTCCCAGTCCCTAATCCCTAATATCTCAACTTTAAACGTAATACTCCCCTTATTAGTGAACTTAATCGCGTTACTGAGAAGGTTAATCAGTACTTGCCGTAGCCGTTTTTCATCACCACGGATTGCGATTGGCAGGCGAAAAGTAGGTTGGTAAATAAAGGTTAGCTGCTTTTGTTCAGCACGGAGGCGAAAGATTTGTTGTACGCCATAGAGGAAGTTAGGAAAATGGAATTCTATGGGATAAAGTTCCATTCTCTGAGCTTCAATTTTGGCGATATCTAAGATATCATTAATCAGGGTCAAAAGGTGGGAACCGCATTGATAAATAATATCGATACCCTCCCGCTGTTTAGGAGTTATCGTTTTATCCCGTTGAAGAATTTGCGCGTATCCCATAATCCCATTGAGGGGGTTGCGGAGTTCGTGGCTCATGTTAGCAATGAATTCGCTCTTAGCGCGGTTGGCTACTTCCGCTGCTTCCTTGGCCTTTTGTAAAGCGGCTTCGGTGTCTTTGCGATCGCTAACGTCCTGTATTGTTCCAAAGAGCTTAATTACCCTCCCCTGTGTGTCTTTAATCGCTTGTCGCTTGACAAAAACATACCGGATAGAGCCATCAGGACGTACAATCCGAAATTCAACCTCACTATCTTCTCCTGAGGCTAATACCTGTTTTAGCGATTTTGACCACAGTTCGCGATCGTCCGGATGAATAAAATTTTGAATGGCTTGGCAACTGGGTTCTTCTTGTTTGCCGTCAAGTCCGAAAATCCGAAACAGTTCCTCACTCCAAGTAGCTTTACAAGTTGCTACATCACATTCAAAACTGCCCAAATTCGCTAATTTTTGAGCAGCGCGGAGTGCTGCTTCGCTAACAGCAAGCTTAGTTTCTTTCGCTTTTAGTTCTCGTGTTCGCTCCTCTACCTTTTCTTCTAAACGCTCTGAATAATCCTTAGCTTGCTCATAAAGCCGATTGTTTTCTCGAGCCAATCGCTCCATTTCGGCTTTGATGCCATCCAGTTTGGTGATGGCACTATAAGTTCTTAAAGCTGTTACCACCGCTGTCAAAAGCTTGGGTTTAGTTAATTCTGTTTTTGTCTTATAATCATTAATATCGTAAGTTAATATGACTCGAGTCTCCGGATATTTCCCCGGTTGACCTGTGCGTAAAATAATTTGCACAAACTCATTTCTTAAGGAATAGCGGATATAGTTAACGACATCTAACCCAGCATCATCTTTTTCCATGACTACATCTAGTAAAATCATGGCTATATGGGGGTGAATTTCAATTAATTCTTTAGCCTCTTGACCTGAATAGGCATTCAGTAAAGTCAAAGGTTTTCCTTCAAAAATAAAATTTTTGAGGGCCAGTTGGGTAACTTGGTGAACCTCTGGGTCATCGTCTACTATGAGAATTTTCCAGCTTTGTTCGTTTGAGGGAGATTCTGAATTATCTTCAGCAAAGAGTATCTCTTCACTACTCTCGTCTTCAAACAAAGGCAAGTTGGGATTATTTTCTGACATTAACTAGACCTCTGGGTGATAAATAGTTAATTATACTTAGTCGGCTTCTACTGTGACAATTTTTCATCGATGGGAAAAGGTAAAGATTTGGCTAGCTGTAGCCTTACTTATGGGTAGGAAGTTAAAGCGCTGAATCGTTTAATCCTCAATGTTAGTTTCCCTATTTCGCTTCTTGTCCCCGATTGGTAATTGAATAATGAACGTGGTACCAACCCCCACCTGGCTTTCACATTGA
>JBFLZA010000421.1:0-8319 GCA_040756535.1 Cyanobacteriota bacterium | reverse complement strand
CCGCGGGGCAGCAAGAATGTCTCCCATTCATAACGGGCAAGAGGTATTCGTGGAACGCCCTCAACCTTCAACTCCTCAACCTTCAACCCATCAACTTAGTACATTTCAGCGCCAAAGCCAAAACTATACCTTTGCACCCGATACTGGATTACCGGGACGAGTTTGGGCATCGCGTCAACCGGAGTGGATTAGAGATGTTTCTCTTCAATCCCACGACTTTTTTTCCCGCTCTCATCTAGCTAAAGCCTGTGGACTAAAAGCTGGAGTTGGAGTACCCATTCTTGCGGGTGATGAAGTGTTAGCCGTGCTGACCTTTTTCATGTTTGAATCCCACCAAGAAGACCGAAGATTGGTCGAGCTTATTTCCACAGTAGCAGCCCAATTGGGAGCCGTACTTCAGCGCAAAAAAGTCGAAGCAGCACTCAAAGAAAGTCAGCGACGCATCGAGAGTTTAATGGATTCTCTCCCTGGGATTGTCTTTTCTTGTGCAAGTGACCCCGGTTGGTCGATGACTTACCTGAGCAAAGGTTGTTTGGAACTTACGGGTTATCAAAGCGAAGAATTAATTGGCAATCGCGCTGTTTCTTTTGATGCCATTACACACGCGGATGATTTACCGCAAGTGTTGGCAGCAATAGAGATGAGCATCGCTAAAAAACAACCTTATGTGGTGAAGTATCGCATCCGTACCAAAGCGCATCAGGAAAAGTGGGTATGGGAAAAAGGGCATGGGGTTTTTGATAGTAACGGTAAAGTTTTGGGTATCGAAGGCTTTATTACAGACATTACCGAACTTAAGCGAGCAGAAGAAGCCCTGCGTTCTTCAGAAAGTGAATTGCGAGCGCTTTTTGCCGCGATGACTGATGTTATCTTCGTTTTCGATGCTGAAGGACGGTGCCTCAAGATTGCTCCCACCAATCCAGTCCGAGGGCTTTTGTGCAAACCGGCTGACGAAATACTGGGCAAAACGCTGCATGAAGTGTTTGAGAAGGAAGCGGCTGACACTTCTTTAAGCTACATTCAACGTGCCATTAATACGCATACGACAGTCAACGTTGAATATAGCTTGTACCTTGAAGGTGAAGAAATTTGGTTATCTGCTAGCATTTCCCCGACTCAAGACGATTCTGTGGTTTGGGTGGCACGGGATGTTACAGAACGCAAACGCGCCGAGCAAGCGTTACAACAAGCTGAAGCCAAATTTCGTAGCATTTTTGAAAACGCCTCGGAAGGCATTTTCCAAACAACGGTAGACGGACACTATATCTCTGCCAATCCAGCACTAGCCCGGTTGTATGGCTACTCCTCCCCTGACGAACTTATGGAACGTCTGACGGATATTGAACATCAGCTTTATGTGGAGCCGAAGCGACGGGCTGAGTTCATTCGCCTGCTGCAAGAAAATGATGCGGTTTCAGAGTTTGAGTCCCAAGTTTATCGTAAAGACGGCAGCGTAATTTGGATTTCTGAGAATGCCCGTGCGGTTCGCAATACCAATACGGGTGAGTTGCTGTACTACGAAGGCACAGTTGAAGATATCACCGAACGCAAGCGGGTTAAGGAGCAACTGCATGAACGAGCCTTTTATGATTCCTTGACAGGATTGCCAAATCGTGCATTATTCATGGATCGTTTACTTCATACCGTAGAGCGGGCCAAACGACACCCTAACTGTCGCTTTGCCGTCTTGTTTTTAGATTTGGATCGTTTTAAAGTGGTCAATGATAGCCTGGGGCACTTGATTGGCGACCAACTCTTAATAGCGATCGCACGCCGATTAAAAGCTTGTCTACGTGCAGAAGATACGGTTGCCCGGTTAGGAGGAGATGAGTTCACGATTCTCCTGGAAAATATCAATGACGCCAACCAAGCAATCCGCGTCGCACAAAGAATTCAGCAAGCACTCAAGGCACCCTTCAATCTAGATGGACATGAAGTTTTCAGCGGTGCAAGTATTGGTATCGTCCTGAGTCGCGAGGTGAACGAGGGTAACAGTAGCAATGACTATGACCGACCTGAAGACCTCTTACGTGATGCTGATACAGCATTATACCGGGCTAAAGCATGGGGAAAAGGACGCTATGAAGTGTTCGACCAGACCATGCACCAGAATGCCGTTGCTCTATTGCAGTTAGAAACGGATTTACGTAGAGCAATTGAACATCAGGAATTTCAAATCCACTATCAGCCTATCGTATCTCTGCAAACTAACCAGATTACTGGTTTTGAGGCACTATTGCGCTGGCAGCATCCCACACGAGGTTTAGTTTACCCGTCAGAGTTCATTCCTATTGCAGAAGAAACTGGACTGATTATTCCCTTAGGTTGGTGGATATTACAGGAAGCTTGCCGCAAGTTACGTCAGTGGCAAGACGAATGGTTAGCGCAGCACCGGAATTCCTACGAGGATGTAAGCCAATTTGAACGATTGAAAGCGGAAAAATTGAACAATATTCGTCGTAGGCGTTCCCGTTCTCGTTACCCAAAAGGGAGTGTTGTCCGCAGAAGTAAAGTTGGTTCCCATCCGTCCTCTCATCTACTCTTCAACTTCTCTAAAAGAGGACAACCTTCTAACTCACAACCGATAACTCCAATTCCCTTTCAACCTTCTCATCTTCAAGTTTCAGACTTTCTCACTATCCATGTGAATTTTTCTAGCAAACAATTTTTGCAACCCGATGCCCTAGAACAAATCAACCAAATTCTGCAAAACACGGGTTTGGATGGACGCTATCTGAAGCTGGAAATTACCGAAAGCTGCTTACTCGAAGACCCAGAAACTGCCGCTAATCTAGCTCGACAACTCATCCAACAAGACATTGGATTATGCATCGATGATTTTGGTACGGGTTATTCCTCTTTAAGTCATTTGCTTCGATTTCCCATCACCTCCATCAAAATCGATCACTCTTTTGTCAGTCGTATTGACATAGCTGAGGATAGCCCTTCTCCAGAACCAACACTGGGTAAAGTCAAAAACCTCCCCCTGCAAATTGCACGAACGATTGTGATGCTAGCCCAGAGTTTAGAAATAGAAGTCATTGCGGAAGGAGTGGAAACCATTCAGCAATTAACCCAACTCCAAGCCCTTAATTGCCAGTATGGTCAAGGCTACCTCTTCTCCCAACCCCAAAATGCTGCCGCCACTGAATCGCTATTCAGATTGCCAAGCAAAAATTCGTAACTATAACCCCCATTCCGCACCCTCATTAGTATCGAAATACTATGTTTTTTTAACGCAGAGGGTCACAGAGGTTTTCGCAAAGGAACGCAGAGTTTGGTAGAGGCATTTAATTAAACTCAAGGTGGGCAATGCCCACCCTACAACTATGTTGTGTTTTTAGCACACCTACTTATCTGTGTTTATCTGTGTGTATCTGTGGTTCATTTTTCTCACGAATCATTGAGGAATGCTATACCTGTAGAATCTTTCAATTCTCCTTTAATTACGAATTAATGATTACGGTGGTTTTGTGGATTTTGAGTATCAACTTTGAATACTTCCACTGAGGCTTGAAGTTCTTGAGCAACAGCTACCGTTTGTTGCAAAAAGTCAGAAATTTGGTGAGAAGATTGAGACGTTTGTTCAGAAACCCTGGCAATTTCCTGCATCAAGTTGGTAACCACTTGAGAAGTCTGTGCTTGCGACACCGTTGCACCGGAAATAGATTGCACTAGTTCATCAATTTGGCTGGATACTGCCAACATCTGACTGAGGCTGTGCTTAGTCTCTTCAACCAAGTGAGTCCCTTCGACTACTTGAGACGTACCCAATTCCATCGCATGTACCACCTCACTGGTTTCTCGTTGAATATTTTCAACAATCCGCTCAATTTCTTGAGTCGCTGTAGTTGAGCGAGTTGCCAACTCGCGAACTTGTTCGGCAACCGCAGCAAAGCCCACACCTTCTTCACCTGCCCGTTCTGCCTCAATCCCAGCATTCAGGGCTAACAAATTCGTTTGGGCGGCAATTTGGTTAATTAAGGAAACCACTTTGGAAATTTCTTGGGAGGATTGACCCAATCGCTTGACTTTTTTAGAAGTTTCTGCTACTGTTCCTCTCAGTCTCATAATCCCTTGCACCGTGCGATCCATCGCTTGCCCACCTATTTGAGCGGTGGCAGAGGCAGTGCGGGCAACGGTTGCAGCTTGACGAGCACTTTCTGCCACATCTTGAATCGAACCCGTCATTTTCTCAACTGATTCTAGGACGCGGATAGTCTTTTGAGACTGGGTGAGCGCTTTATCAGAAAGTTGGTGAATTGCCGCTTCATTTTCCCCTAGGGAAACGTTGACTTGAACCGCCGCTTGTTTCACTTGCGTCACAATATCGCGCAGACTGGCAATGATGGAGTTGAAAAATTCTGCAACGGTGCCAATTTCCCCTGTTGTCATCTTGGCTCGAACCGTGAGGTCACCTTTGGCAGCCCCTTGAACATCACTCAGTAATTCTGTAAGTTGGTGCTGAAGTGCTTCTTTTTGCTGCCGTTGCTCTTGATAACTCGCTTGAGCTTCCTGACGCGCCTGTTCTCTCTGTTCTATGAGTGTTGCCTGCTCGATCGCAATTCCGACCTGCGTCGCTACCTGTGCTAACCAATTGATTTCCTCCTGCTGCCAAACTCGCGGCCCGGAACACTGATGAGCAACCAATAAACCGAGCAGTTGGTCGCGAATTAGGATGGGGGTGACTAGATTGGCTTTGACTTCAAAGCGTTCGAGTAACTGAATGTGGCACTCAGTCAAATTAGCTTGGTAAATGTCATTAATCGCACGAACCCGACCTTGACGGTAAAGTCCACCGTGAGTTTCCTGAAAGCAAGTATCTTTGACCTGCGACCCCAAGCAGGCTGTCCACTTCGCATCAACCGATTCAGCAATCATTGTGCCACTCCAATCTGAATCGAAGCGATAGATGACGACGCGATCCGCTTTTAGGGCTTGTTGCACCTGTCGGACGGTAGTATTGAAGATATCTTTTAAATTGAGCGATCGCAAAATTTGCTTGGTCATCTCAGCAAACGCTTGTGCACGTTTGGCTTCTGCTTCTTTTTGCATCCGCTGCTCAACTGCTGCCTTTTCTGCCGCTTCTGCCAACACCTTAGCCCGTTCCGCTTCCGCTTCTTGCTGTTTTCGCAAGCTTTCCTGCTGCTTGAGAAGCATCGCTTGGTCGAGAGCAACCCCTACCTGAGTAGCCACTTGCTTGAAGAAATCAATTTCAATATCCTTCCATACCCTTGGCCCTGAACATTGATGAGCAATCAGCAAACCGTGAAGCTGTCGGTCAGCAATAATCGGCACGATCAAGTTAGCCTTAACGGATAAGGTTTCGAGTTGTCGCATATGACAATCGGCCAACTCCGCCTTGTAAATATCCTCAGTGGCTTTAACCCGGCCTTTCTCGTAAAGGATGACATAGCGATCAAAACACGGGTTAGTAATTTCAATTCCCAAGGCACTCGGCCAACCGCGAGCGACGGATTCGGCAACGATGGTACCCTTTGAGTCAGAGTCAGTATTAAAGCAATAGACGACTACGCGATCGGATTGTAGTGCAGCGCGAGTTTCAACGACGGCTGTGTTGAAGATATATTCTGTATCCAGAGATTCCCGAATATTAGAAGTAATCTCATTCAATAACCGCGCCCGCTCGGCTTCCGCTTCTTGCTGTTTTCGCAAAGTTTCCTGCTGTTTGAGCAGGATTTCTTGGTTGAGGGCAAAACCCATCTGGGTTGCCACTTGCTTCATGAAATCAATTTCTGTCGCCTTCCAAGCTCGTGAACCAGAACACTGATGGGCAATCAGCAAGCCATGAAGCTGTCGATCAGCGATAATCGGTACGACTAGGTTGGCTTTGACGGAGAAGGTTTCCAGTTGTCGGATATGACAATCAGCTAAACCCGCATTGTAAATATCCTCAATAGATTTGACCCGACCTTTTTGATAGGGGATGACAAATCGGTTCTTAAAACAGGTGTCATTAATTTGGGCACCCAGGGAAGGGGGCCAACCCCGTTCGACGGATTCGGCAATCATCGTGCCACTCCAATCTTCATTGAAGCGATAGACAACCACCCGGTCGGCTTTAAGTGCAACGCGAACTTGTCCAACCACGGTGTTAAACATATCTTCCGTGTCGAAGGCTTCGCGAATGCTCGAAGAGATTGAATTTAAAACCAGTTCTTGCTTAACCTCGGAGACTTGTTTGCTCAATTGAAGCTGTAGTTGGTCTGCCAGTTGGTTAATATTAGAGCCTAAGGCAGATAATTCGTCTTCTCCTTCCACGTTGAGGTAAGTACTGAGTTCTCCCCGACCCAATTTTTCTACCGCATCCGTTGCTGCTAAAATTTCACGGGTGGTTCGGTGGGCTAAGTAAGCGGCAACTGCACCAACGAGTAATGCTGTTGCCCCAGTTCCTAGCATCAAAGTTAGCAGCAGTTGTACCTTGAGTTCCGCTAGATTGGTGGCTTGGTCGGGTTCGGATTGAGTAATCTGTTCTGTAATCGTTTGGTTAGTAAAGTAGTAGCTGGTTCCTCCAATAGCGAGTGCTGGGAGGGTTCCTAAAGCGATCGCTATTGCTGTTGTTTTAGTACTCAACCGCAGTCGCTGCCACCAGCGAGGAGTAGATTGTTGTGAGGAGGGAAGGGAAAGTGCAGCACTTGAGGGTTGAGGTTTAATCGTACCCTTAGACGCCGGAGGTAAGTAGAGTGGCGGTAACTTGGCACTGCTGCCGTTACTTGCTATATCTTGATAAGTATTATTTCCTGAAATCTCATTGTCTAGTTGGGTCAAAGCTGTGCGAGCCAAGTCCGCTGTTGCAGAATCTGTTGCTAACTTAAGGGCTTCTCGAAATTCAGATCTAGCTCTATCAAAGTCACCCGCTTCACGACAGGCAGCACCTAACCAAATGCGAATTTTTGCATCTTGGTGATTCGTAGAGGCAAGGTTTGAAAACGGCTTTATCACCGTTTCGTACTGTTCTTGCGAATTGGTTGTTGCTAGAGCGCGATCAATATAATTCTTCATAATCGGAGGTAACCACCTCGGGAAAAATGTTTCTAGTCGTCTGGATTTCTAAGGATGTGAAGCGACTTGGCTCAAACGTTATTGAGGATGAGTAAACACACTGAGGATTTGGGCTACGATTGCAAGGTTGTGCCCACATCCAAGCCAGTACAGACCTTTAGCCCCTTGCGGGTCGCTTCACAATATTTGGCAAATCACCCGTATCAAAGAAATTTCCTTTATCGGCAGCAGCGGACGATAACTTAAGTTTTGTGGAGATGCACTTAGGTCGTGCTGCTAGCGTCACAATTATCCCTTTAGGGGGAAGACTTAGAATTCCGAAATCAATTGTAACTTTTGCTGCTTTGATTTTAACCAGCATTACTGAGAATATGGTAAAGTTTTGTTAAAATCTCAGTATTTTCCTCAAATTTTCTACTTAGATATGCACTGGGATTGATACTATTGTTGACTTTCCCGACTTCTAGCTGCCTCAGTATTCTTGCTGAATTTTGTCGGCATAATTACGGAGAGGCGGAAGTTACTCCTTTCCCGCTCTAAGAATACCGATGAGAAAAGTGGGGGAGCTCCCGAAAGCTCTTGGTAGCTAGGGGAGAGGAAGGATAGGTAATCTTCTACCGGGAAGGGAGTAAGCCTTTAGGGTGGCGAGTTGCTGAGTGCCCAAGCCAAGAAACGCTCAGTATAATAAAGGGCTAGCTGATTGCTAGGGCCGTGGAAAATGGCATCGAAAGAATGTTCTGCCCAAGGAATTTCCAACAAAACAACAGTACTGCCAACAGTCCGTAACCGTTTGTACATCTGCCGTGCAAAGCGTACTTGGACAATATGGTCGCGACTGCCATGAACCAGTAGTGTGGGGGGAAGGGGACGGGTGACGTAGTTGATGGGTGAAGCATTTGCATATTGCTCTGGCTGTTCATCCGGGGAACCCCCTAAAAAAGCTTCTAAAATAGCACGCACGTTGAGCGGGTCGGGGTTGGGGGGATTTTTATAGCCTTGCGTTAAGTTGAAGGGCCCATAGTAATTAACAACGGCTCGCACAGGTAGGGCATCCGGTTGATAGGCACTGAGCATTGCCAGATGTCCTCCGGCGGAATAGCCGAGTAAGGCAATGCGGGTAATCTCAGTTTCGTACTCGGTGGCGTGCTGCTGAATGAAGGTTAGTGCTGCTTGTACATCATCCAGTTGAGCGGGAAATTGGTAACGGGGTGCATGGCGATATGCGATCGCAAAAACAGTGTAACCTCTCGCCGCCATGTAACGGCAAAAGTCAGCATGAAGTGAAGGATTCCCGTT
>JBFLZA010000420.1:0-8319 GCA_040756535.1 Cyanobacteriota bacterium | reverse complement strand
ATCAACCCAGGGATTCTGGTAAAGGAGCCAAAATCCCTGTGGATTGCCTTTGTGATGATTGTGGCGGAAGTACTGAGTAAGTTCTTAGCCGCTTGGGCACCTGGAAAATTTTTTGGCTTTCAGTTTCCCAGCATTATGGTGATGTTTGGCCTTTCCGTTGCTCAAGCTGCATCTACCCTAGCTGCCATTACAGTTGCCTACAAAATCGAACTTGTAGATCAACCAACAGTTAATGGCATTATTGCCATGATTCTCGTGACTTGTGTGGCTTCTCCCTGGATTACAGAACGTTGGGGTAAGGAGGTGAAGCCTCAAGCCGCAAGTACTGTGGAGGAATCGAGCAGTACTCCATCGCTAGCACAGCGAGTTTTGGTTCCCGTTGCCAACCCCAGAACGGAAGATAACTTGCTACAACTGGCGTTGATTTTGGCGAAAACGGCTGGGGGTACATTACTGCCACTGCACGTTCTATCCGATAAAGCTGGACCGGTTCCACCAGAAGCCAGGATGCTGCAAGACCAATTGCTAGCATCAGCAGAAACGATCGCTCATGCCGCTGCCTGTGATGTCGAACCCATTGGTCGAGTCGATGAAGCAATCGACCGAGGAATTACCCGCACGGCGGCTGAACGCAATGCCAGTCTAATTATTTGTGGTTGGAAAGGCTATTCGACCACCCGTGAGAACTTTTTTGGCAGTGTGATTGACAACGTTGTACGGCGTTCTCATGTGCCCGTGTTAATTAGCCGTTTTCCACAGCCGATTGAGAATACAGGGCGAGTGCTTTTGGCAGTAGCTGATCGCGAAACTTCATCAACGGCGTTCCAGCAAACCGTAAATTTGGCTAAGAATATTGCGACAGAACTCAAAGCTAGCCTCCAATTTGTCGTGATTGTGACTCGATCGGGAAATTCAAAGCTCGATCTAGAATCGCTGGGCTTAAGTTCCGACACTCCCATCACCCAAGTACGGGGAAACTTTGTCAGAAACGTCTCTCGCCTGTTGCAAATGGATGACTTGCTGATTTTAACCGCACACACTCAAGCCAATAGTTTATTGGGTCTACCAGGACAGCTCGTGGTACCTGAAGCGATCGCTCGCACTCACTCCAATACCTCCATGATTGTTGTTCACTTCCCACCCAGTATTTAGAGCGCCGATTCAGGAATCGAAAAAAAACAGTATTGGTTTTCCTTTTTCCGTTTTCCTTGCAGCCCTCTTCCTTAAGGAAGAGGGCCTTGACTAATTACAGGGATTACAGTATTTCCCTAGCTCAACTGAGGATGTAAATGAATGTAAATAAGTTATACATAAGTCGAACATAAGTTGAATACCAGCATCAAGATTTTGCTGCAATACTAAACACTAGCTTTTTAATCAAACAAGAGTCATGAGAACTTGCTCAACACAGTCTTCTCCTCTTCATTTATCCCAAAGGGTTAACAAATGTAAAAAAATACGCCTTTGATTTTAAGGCTTTCACTAATTTTACTGATGTATTTATTGGTTAACTTTTATAAAAGTCATTGATTGGGGATGAACTCCGCAACAGATAAGACTATACTCTATGAAGAAATTCAATACTTATATAGAGAAGCGAGGAAATGCAAGTCATTGCGGCTTAGCTGTATTTGCTATGTCAAGCACAGACTAGCTTAAGAATTGCCTGCACAAGCTAGGGCTATTAGAGAAATTTTTAGGATACATTCAGATGTTAAGGAACCAGGAGCTTCTCGCTAGCCAATCAGTCTCTTCTGAGAATATTTCAAGTATTCTCAACAGTTTAGGCCTATATCAATATGATACTAGCCTAAGTGACAGATTCAGCCAAGAGCTGGAAATATTTGAGTTTCAACTCGGTGATGATCTGGCTAATTTTAACGATATAACCCATGCCTCCGAGAATAATGTTCAAATTGAACATGGAGCTTCCGGTCTTTACGTAATCCTTCAAGGTCGAGTGCGATTACTCGGTATTGAAGTAGAGGGGAGGGAAGTTTCTACACTAGTGTTGGAAGCTCCGGGGAGTTTCGGCACAGAAACATTTTTTACGGATATTCCTGCGCTCACTCGTGCGATCGCGGCCAGTGGAGGGAAAATAGCATGGATGCCTCTAGCTAAACTCCAACCTTGGTTAGAAAAACTTCCCCAACTGCGAGAGCAACTGCAATCAACTGCTCTGTCTAGGGCGAAGCAGATTTTCTTTAAAACTGCAACTCAATTGCGGCGTTTACCCGTAATCTCACTCCAGCAAATCTTGCCCTACCTCGTAGAAACACGGATTCCGGCGGGAGAAGCACTGGCGCAGTCTGCTGATTCAGGTCGTTTCTGGCTATGTAAGGGTGAAATTAGGAAAGGCGAACAGGTTAATTCAGGTCATGTAGGAGAAAGTTGGGGCTATCCGCATCCTACACCCCCCGATTGGATAGCTCAGAGTGACTTGTTGGTTTACAAGCTGCCTATAGAACATTGGGAAGCAGCTCAGAATGCAGGCATCTCGTTTGATGAGGCTCCAACCTCAGCATCAGGTACTGCCTCTAAAAACGGGCATCTTTTTCATAAAAATCAGACAAACTTTACCCGTTCAGTTAGGGCGAAACCGGCCTCGCCTATACAGGTAAAGAATGCCTCTTCATCTGGGCCTTCACCCTCCGATTCCCAACCTGAAACCATCGCCTTTCCTCAACCCACGCGACAGCGTTTTTGGGGGCGACCGTTTTGGCAGCGCTATCCATTTCTTCAGCAGCAGAGTTCTTCCGATTGTGGTGCTACCTGCTTGGCGATGATCGGACGCTACTGGGGCAAACCCTTGGGAATAAACTACCTGAGGAATTTGACCGAGGCGGGGCGTTCTGGTGCTTCCTTGAAAAGCTTAGCCTCGGCGGCAGAAACTTTGGGATTTCAGGCTCGACCGGTACGGGCTTCCTTAAGCCGCTTAGTTGAGCAGAAGAATCCTTGGATCGCTCACTGGCAGGGCGATCATTATATAGTGGTTTATCAAGTTAAGGAGCGGGGAAAGAATTCAAAATCCGGTGCCCGTATCTTGGTTGCCGATCCAGCGATGGGAAAGCGATCGCTCACTCGCCCGGAATTTCTCGCTGGTTGGACGGGATACGCTCTGCTACTTGAACCAACCCCTCGCCTCAACGAAGCTCCTACCGAAAAACAATCTCTGGGTAACTTTTTAAGCGTAATTTGGCCGTATCGCTTCTTAGTGGGGCAAATTATCCTCGCTTCGTTGCTGATGCAGCTGTTTGGTTTAGTTACCCCCCTATTTACCCAGGTGATTCTCGATCGGGTGGTGGTCAACAAAAGCTTAGTTACCCTGAATGTCTTCGCGATCGGGCTAGTTTTATTTGGCGTTTGGCGCATCGGTTTGGCGGCGATTCGCCAATACTTGCTGGACTATTTTGCCAATCGCTTAGACCTCACCCTGATGAGTGGCTTTATCAGCCATACACTGATGTTACCCCTGAAGTTTTTTGAATTGCGTAGTGTGGGGGACATCATCACACGGGTTCAGGAAAACCAAAAGCTTCAGATGTTCCTCACCCGTAAAGCGGTAACGGCTTGGTTAGATGCCTTAATGGTGTTTGTCTATTTGGGGCTGATGCTCTACTACAACTGGCAACTCACCCTGCTGGTTCTAGGATTGATTCCACCGATCGCAATTTTGACCTTCGTAGCGAGTCCATTCCTGCGAGGGGTATCCCGAAAAATCTTTAACGAAGAAGCGGGTCAAAATTCTTCGCTGGTAGAAATGATGACGGGAATTGCCACCGTCAAAGCGTCTGCCGCCGAGCGAGAATTGCGCTGGCGTTGGGAAGACCGCTTGACGAGTACCCTGAATGCCCGCTTCCGAGGTCAGAAATTGGCGAATGGCTTGCAATCCACAGGCGGTTTAATCAATACCTTAGGCAGTACAGCGTTGCTGTGGTACGGGGCAACGCTAGTCATTCAAGATCAGCTCACCATCGGTCAGTTTGTGGCGTTCAACATGCTGATCGGCAATGTGATTAACCCCATTCTCGCTTTGGTAGACCTTTGGGATGAGTTGCAAGAAGTTACGGTTTCGGTAGAACGGCTCAATGATGTGTTTGGGGCAACTCCCGAAGAAAGTCCCCAAAAGCCGTTGATGATTATGCCTCGAATCCGTGGTGAGGTGAAGTTTGAAAATGTCACGTTCCGCTATGGGCAATCAGAGGAGCGGAATACCCTGCAAAACATCGCATTTGAGGTACGCGCAGGGCAAACCATTGCGGTTGTCGGTCGCAGTGGTTCGGGCAAGAGTACGTTGATGAACATGCTCCAAGGACTGTATCACCCGACCCAAGGACGCATCCTGATTGACGGGCACGATATTCGTCACGTTTCTCCCTCAAGTTTGCGGAGTCAGTTGGGAGTGGTGCCGCAAGAGTGTTACTTGTTTTCGGGAACCATCTTAGAAAACATTACGCTGTACTCGGATTCTTACACCTTAGAGCAAGTAGTTGAGGTGGCAAAACTTGCGGAAGCGCATCATTTTATTCAAGATTTACCCTTGGGGTACAGCACTAAAGTGGGTGAGCGAGGGGCAAACCTCTCCGGGGGACAGCGACAGCGAATTGCGATCGCTCGTGCTTTGCTCGGTGACCCGCGAATTCTGATTCTCGATGAGGCAACCAGTTCTCTGGATACGGAATCAGAGCGGCGATTTCAGCAGAATTTAACCCGAATTAGCAGCGATCGCACTACCTTCATCATTGCTCACCGACTTTCGACCGTTCGTAATGCCCATTGTATCCTCGTTCTGGATCGAGGCCTTCTCGCCGAACAGGGTAACCATGATGAACTAATGGCTAAAGGAGGTCTTTACTATCATCTCGCTCAGCAGCAACTCGATCTTTAAGAGCGGACTGGGGTTTGTCTGCTGGCGTCAATCCTGTGAAGAATTGTTGCAAAAACCGACTACTAGCGTAAAAGGAAGGATTTAACCCTGAGTAATAGTTAGCAACTCAAAATCCCTAATTTTTGCAGTTGACAGGCAGGTTTGATCAAGCCGATCTAGTAATCCAACAAATGGTGAAAAATGGACATTTTAGCGCTCATTGACCAACAAAAAATCAAGCTCTTGATTATTAGTCAACCGAGGCTCTAGCCTATCTCAGGAGAGGTAATCCAGAGTGTAAGATTCTCTGCTTCACCTCCTCTTGCTAGCGGAATGGAGGACAGCGTAGGTTATGCTTTGATAGGCTTCTTGCCCACAGGAATACCTGCTTAAGAACTTTTCATCTTTTGATTAAAACTTGCTCTATATCTTACTTTTTCTTATTCTTAAATGAGAGGAAAGAGGCTAAAGTGTTTCAAGAAGAACTTTGAAGCTCAGAAAATTTCAAAATTTTGCCATTTTTTAAGCAGCGTTCAACTTCATAGAGGGATAGAAGCTTTCTTGAATACCTACATCCTTAACCGTTAGTAAACAGCGTTTTCCAAGCTGTAGAGAGTAGCAGAAACTAAGGATGGATCAGAGAATCTGCTGAAAAAATGCTTAGCTAACTCTTTAAACTTTGTTCAAAAGCCATACTACCAACGCTGACCTGTAAAACGCCCAGCCTGTAAACAAGGAATTTCAGCGATGAGTTTCCCAAGTCAAAAACCGGAAGAGCGCAGGTGTTTCTCTGAAATGCCGTGGCGAGACTCCGTTTACCAGGGTTTATCTAATTCAATAATTCTTCATGATCTGAGTGTATCCACGGAAGAGGAAGAAGTAGATCTGCCTAAGGATGGAACTTTGAAAGGTTTCTTAATTTATGGAGGTGTAGCCACTTCAGTCGCGAGTGAACCCAATGTCTCCAGCCACACTCAAGGAGTAAAGAGCCAAAAACAAGAGACACAATTGTCTCCCTCGCCTGCTTCCAACTGGTCTACTTCGGTGCAAGCACTACTTGACCAACCGCCTTCGTCGCTTCCTCAAAGATTGGTAGCAGGCGGGATGATATTTTGTTTGGCATTTGGCGCTTGGGCAAGCTTTGGGAAAATTGACGAAGTGGGGCACGCGCAAGGTCAGTTAGTTCCTAAAGGGGAAACCTATAAGGTTGACCCACTGGAGATGGGTAAGGTGGCAAACATTGCTGTCAAAGAGGGTCAGTCGGTGAAAGCGGGGCAGGTACTCGTTGAACTGGATACCCAACTGGCGGCAGCTGAAGTTGATCGCCTCCAGCAAATGCTGAGTGCCTTGCTTCTTGAGCTGAGTCAGAAGCAAACGCTAGTGGAAAAAGCCAAGATGGAGACGGACACCCGTTCCCAAATTGCCCAAGCGGAGATTCGCTCGTCAAAAGCGGCGATTGCTCAGGTCAATGCCAAGATGGCTGCCACGCGATCGCTGATCGAGGAAAATCAGGCGGTGGTTGCGGCTCAAAAAGAGAGAACCGAACGGTTAAAACCCCTGACAGAAACAGCAGAAAAGCTGATCGAGCAACGGCAAGCGGATGCTAAGGCGCAAAAAGAGCGATTGGATCGTCTTGCACCACTGTTGAAAGATGGGGCAATTTCTAAGGAACTGGTGTATCAAGCAGAGCAGAATCTGCGCGATCGCTTGAGCGCCATTACCCAAACCCAACTGGCAGAAGCGGCGAATACGAAGGAACAGGTGTTCCAAGCCCAGCAGAACCTGCGCGATCGGCAAAGTGCCATTACTCAATATGAAGGCGAACTTCAGCAAACCCTAGCCGAAGTGGCACGACTTCAGGCAGCACTCGCTCAGAAAGAAGCGGAGGCACGTAGAATTGAGCTGGAATCACAGCAGCAAATTCAGCAGCTAGAAGTGGACATCACTCAGCTAAAAGCAAAAATGGCTGAAACCAAAAATCTGCTAGCCACTGCTAAGACAAAACTAAAGCAGAGATTTCTCTATGCACCCATTGACGGGGTAGTCTCATCTCTCAGCGCCCGTAACAAGGGTGCAGTGGTTCAACCTGGACAAACCATTGCTGAAATCGCTCCTCAGAACGCGCCTTTAGTTCTATCTGCTAACTTACCCAATCGCGAAGCTGGCTTTGTCAAGGTAGGAATGCCGGTGCAAATTAAATTGGATGCTTACCCCTATCAGGATTACGGCATTATCTCTGGCAAAGTTACCTCAATTTCTCCCGATGCGAAACCGGATGAAAGGCTCGGTCCCGTCTACCGAGTGAAAGTAGAGTTAGACCGCAATTATGTCACGGCGAACAATCGTCGTGTTCAGTTTAAAGCAGGTCAAACAGGCAGCGCGGATATCATTCTCCGCCGCCGTCGCATTGCTGACATCTTGCTAGACCCGATTCGTCAATTACAAAAGAGTGGGATCAGTTTGTAGTCTCCCAAATCTTTTTTATTCATACACAAGTTACACTCCACATCAGAGGTGGTTACTATGTCTCAACAAATACCTTTTTCTAATTCCAGTTTGAACAAAACCCTTAGCTCCGACCAGTTAAATCAAATTGTTGAAGCCATCCTCGCAGGAAAATATTCTTGGGCTTGTGTGTTACTATTGCGTGCGATAAGTTATGACCCTTTACATTACATACCCTATCGGACTTACAACCGCTTACTCAAAGAAAACTGCGAATTTAGCCGCTACAAGCGCCATAATTCAGATAGTTCAAATCCGGAACTTAAAATTGCTGAACTTAGGCAGGATAGTACTGATTTTTCATCCAAAAACGTTCGCCAACTGCGCGACCTCTGTTATTTGGAAGTGGTTGATGAATCCGACACAAATATAAAGGGTGGCAGCTGTTCAAATGATCAGGGTCACCGAGTTCTAAGCTTCTTCCGCAAATAGGCTGCAATGCATGATAGTCCTAGTAAGGTCGATAAGCTAATCAGTAAAGGATAAATTCTTGCCAAATTGGCACCCCTGAGATGAGTTAAGGAGTTAAAGTTGGAAATAATTTTTCCAATCAGGGATAAAACGAAACAAGATTTTTGACTAATCAGGGTCATGCCAAGGAGACAATCAATGATTATTTCTGACTTAAGCCATTTGGAATTAGTGGATACAAGCTTAAGTGTTGAGGAGCTTAGCGGAGGCTTAATTTTACTTCCTTTAGATTTGAGTACAATACAGCTGTTGGATTTGGTTCACCCTATTACTTTTGCTATTAGTCCGAGTAACTTAAGTCTGGGTAGCTTATCGGCTACAGCTATTGCCTCTGCTCAGGGGAATCAAACTTCTGTTTCTGTAATGGCTACTTCTACTCAGGGGAGCCAATCTTCTGTTGCTAGCAGTATGTCTATCTCCACCTAGTCTTTAACGTTTAAGGGGCATCCAAAAACAAATTTGTCTTTTGTAGGGGC
>JBFLZA010000419.1:0-8337 GCA_040756535.1 Cyanobacteriota bacterium | reverse complement strand
CCTGCGATCGCTTTTTTGTATACTTTAATGACTCTAGACTCAGCTCTACGACACTGGCAAGGACGAGGGGGTGCCTGGAAAGGACGAGTTTATTCGGAGAGTCATTAGCCAATTAATCATTGACTTTTTCAGTATTACCTGACTTAATCCAACCTCCTTGCTCACCATCCGCTAAGCGCACCTGCTGCCATTTTTGATCGCCACTTTGTTTAAGAACAATCACTTCCTGATTGAACATAACACCACCAACCCGGTTAGAATCTGTACCGGGTGCATCGCGCAAGCTTAGACCTTCTGGCCAGGTAACACGAGCTTTATAAGCCCCTGGTGGTAATTCCTGGGCGGGTGGTTTGCTGGGAGTGGAGGCAGGCTGGCTCTTAGGTTTAGAGTTAGACGCCTGCACATTACTGGCTTTCTTGACTGTTGGTGCCTTTTTCGGTTGCTCCTCGGCAAAAATCGGTTTAGCAGGAGTAATTGAGAGCTTAGTCCAGAAATAATAAGCGGCGATGACACCACCAGCTGCCAAAATGAAGATGCCGACAAAAAAACCGATTATAAATTTAGCAATGCCTGACAAACTCATAGGAAGTTGTGAGTTGTAGTGATTAGTTATTAAAGATTGGGAATGGGAAATTATGAATTATAAATTATGAATTGAGGCTCTATTAGCTTATCTTTTCATCATTCATAATTCAGCGGTTGGGCTAATTACTACCCTTTTTCCCTTACCCTTTAACAACAGACTTACTGAAATTGACGCTGAATTCGACTGCTCAAACGACTATCTCTAGAAGCCATGCGAGCTTTTCCGGCGGCTGCCCAATCTTGCAAGAATTTGATTTGCTCTTGTGCGGTGCGAGCCAAGGGAATAATCTGACTGGCTGCTTCCAAGACATCATCAGTGGTGAAGTCTCGGTTTTGGCTGAAGCCAATGTGCATGGCTTCAATCAGAGTTTGCTCAATTTCCGCTCCAGAAAAGTCGGGTGTCTCGTAAGCGAGCCGGTCTAAATCATAACTCTTTAGGTTGTGAGGTCGCAGTCGAGATAAATGTAACTCAAAAATCGCCTTCCGTTCTTCTTGGTTGGGCAACCCAACAAAGAAGATTTCATCGAACCGACCTTTACGGACCATTTCTGGAGGTAGAGCTTGGATATTGTTGGCGGTAGCAACAACAAAAACTGGCGATTTCTTTTCAGCGAGCCAGTTGATGAAGGTACCGAAGACGCGACTGGTTGTTCCTGCGTCTCCTTTAGAATCGATTCCAGAGAAGGCTTTGTCAATTTCATCGATCCAAAGGATGCAGGGAGCAAGGGCTTCTGCCAACTGAACCATCTGTCGGGTACGAGATTCAGATTCTCCGACCAATCCACCAAACAAACGCCCTACATCCAAGCGCAGCAGGGGAAGGTGCCAGTGGTGAGCAATCGCTTTTGCTGTTAATGATTTTCCTGTTCCTTGAATGCCGACAAGCAGCAAGCCGCGAGGATGAGGTAAACCGTACTGTCTGGCTTGTTCGGTAAAGGCTCCTCCCCGCCGCAGTAGCCAATCTTTTAAGTTATCCAAACCGCCGATATCAGAAATTTTCTCGGTTGCTGGATAAAACTCTAAAATTTGGGTTTGGCGAATCGATTGACGTTTTTCTTCTAAAATCAGTTCTACATCTTCTGGTTGAATTGCACCATGAGATGCGATCGCACGAGCGAGAACCCGACGAATCCGCTCTAAGGAGAGTCCCTGAGCAGAACGCACCAACTCATCTAGTACTTTCTCGCTCAAGGATTGTGCCGTAGCGGCTAACAAGCGTTGAACTTCGGCTTTGATTTCCAACCCATTAGGTAAAGGAAAGTCCATAACGGTTAGGACTTCTGTGAGTTCAGGCGGAACGGTTACCTGCGGCGACAGGATAACAATATTCTTGGGTTGGGATTTTAGTAGTCGCGACAGATTTCTCAGTTTGCGAGAAATTGAGATATCTTCTAAAAAGCGATGAAAATCTCTTAATATGAAGATTGCCGCCGCGCTTTGGGTCACTTTTTCTACAAATTCTAGAGCTTGTAACGGATTACGGCGTCCGAACCCGACATCGTTTGGGTTTCCCTGGTATCCGTCAACGAAATCCCAGATATAGACAGCGCGATCGCTTAAATGTTTAGCTGCTTGTGCGATCGCTGCTTCTACTCGCTCTTCCTCCAGTGTCGGAATATAAATCAGAGGGTAGCGGGCACGCAGGAGTAGCTCAAACTCATCATTAAAACTCATGACACACCGAGGTTATAGGCAGGAGAAATAGTCGGACAGCTCTTTAAGGTACGCCTTGCTCATTTTTCCTCCGAGCACAGTGGATTTATCCAGGCAGTTGTCTTTTGAGAGCTTCGAGGGCTTGCCAGCGCCGATCCCCTAGCGAGGCACTGTCCTGATCCGAAACCTGAATTCCCGGACACTTTTGGTCACAAAGCGTCCGAGGAGGAATTGCCAAACAGAGTTGATCGTATAACCAAGCATCTGGATAAAAATAACCTTGGGGCGGTAGTGTTTCGACCAAATCCTCCAAAGGAATTTCTCGCTCTAAGGCAACAGAATCAAGCTGGTCAGATGACTCATCTAACCAAACCAGTTCTGACGTGTCAATTTTTAACCGGTGGTTATACTGTTGCAAGCAGCGATCGCAGGTCAAGGTAATAATCGTTTCTGCTTGGGCCGAAACCTCTAAATAATTCCCTTTATGGGTCACCTGCATTCGACCGCGCACTGGGATTAGCGTCTCTAAACCAGCAATGCACTCATTGAACTTAATTGTTTCTGTCTGCTCTGGTAGTTTGAGCAGCCAAGGAATATGAATGGATTCCATGATGCTTATTCTTCCTCTAATCAACCGTATGCTGCCCCCAGCCGGCGGTGATTTAGGCTTTTCAAGTGCGTGCTCTCGCTATCAAAGAAAACCGATTTGAAAAGCCCGCAATTGTCTAGCGAAGGCGCACAACCAAACGCCGATCTGGCTCTTGTCCTCGACTTTGAGTTTCCAAGTCCTCACATTCTTTCAAAAAAGTATGAACTTGGCGTCGTTCTGCCGACGACAACGATTTCATTTCAAATTCTTCGCCTGTCTCCCGGACTTTCTGAGCGGCGTGAGCAGCTAAAGCCCGGAGTTCTTCCTGACGCTGGAGGCGATACCCATCGAGTTCTATTGTGTAAGCCGCTTGCTCCTCATCATCCCGGCTCAGATTCAAAATGGTATTAGCCAAGTATTGAATCGCGTCGAGTACTCCTCCATCTGGACCAATTAAAATTTGGATTTGTTGGGGCGTCAGGTTGGCTTGATCAATTGTTAACCAGTAGCTTGGCTTATCGTCTTTCGGGGCATCTGTTTCTGTTACTTGAACCTGGGCCGGCAATGTCGATAAGCGTAGGAATTCCTCAAGCCACTGCTGACCCCGTTCCTGTGGCTGGTTGTTCATAACTAACTCGAAGCCTTTTTCTTAGAACGTCGTTCAAAAGGCAGTGTCTCTCTCTTGTCTCCAGTTTTTTCCTCTTTTTCTTGCGCCTCCATCATCTTCTGAATGTTTTCTGGCAAGGGTTCTCGCATCAAAATGAAGGTCTGGAGCGTCTGGAAAATGTTGGCAATCACCATGTACATCAGTACACCAGCGGGCAATGGGAAAAATAAGAACATTCCAGAAAATAGGATAGGAGTAATCTTATTAACCGTTGCTTGCTGCTGTGCTGCGTTGTCGCTACCACTCTGATTGTTCTGACCAGAGAGTAGCTGGTTGATATACAAACTGACGCCGAAGGCAAGAATCATGCCCACTACATCCCAGTGAAGGGTTCCGTCTTCTTCAAAAGCTCCCACACGCCCTAAAGCTTCGATGAAGAGAAATCCCTTATCGGCTGCTATTCCTGGAATTGTCCCCTGGAGTGTTACTTCTCCTGGTTCTAACGCTTCAATCGTGCCATCGTCGTTAAGGCGGATATGTTCTGTCCCTTTAGTGGGTTTCCATTTTGGGAGAATTTTTGTCTCTGGGTACTCAACGAGTAAATTTTTGAGAGATTTGCCCTCAACTGTTTGAAACTCTATTTGGGTCTTTTCGCCAACGACTAAACGGTTCCCCCCTGGAAGGATAGCGGCTACTGGGGCATGAGAACCATCAGCAATGTAGATATTTTGAGGTTTCGTTGCAAATGCTTGGGGCTGTATCAGCTCCATTTGCTCTCTGGGGAAGATTTGGAAGTTGACGGTGTAATTTACATCTGAAAACGGTGACCCCCGCAAAGTCGCAAACAGGGCAAACAAAACTGGCATTTGCAACACGACAGGCAAACAACCCGCTAAAGGATTGCCAAACTCTTTGAAGAGTTTGCTCATTTCTTCCTGCTGTTTAGCTGGGTCATCTTTGTAAAGTTTTTGAATTTCCTCTTGCCGCTTTTTCATCAGCGGTTGAGTAATTCGCATGCGCCTCATGTTGCGAATGGAGCCAGCGTTCAAGGGAAAGAGGGCAAAGCGAATCACAAGGGTCAGCGCCACAATGGCGAGACCATAACTCGGCACAATCCCGTAAAAGAAATCCAGGATTGGCAGCATGACGTTGTTGGAGAGAAACCCGACACCAAAATCCATTCGTATAAAGTCTACCTAGGCGCTGTAAAGTTTTCTGAATCTAATCTATCTAATACTTTGTCTAAATGCGAGACGGTTATCCGTCATACAACTGACAAAGACCCCAAGTCTGCTTTACAAAGAAGGCAGAGGTTTGGGGATGTGAGTGAGTTGATGTTTGTTCAATTTGAGTCCAGTGGGTTGGGCATTTGCCTACCCCAGAGAAGACTTCACGGCTTCGACGGGTCTACCTGTTTTATCGGCTGCTTTTTGAGCAATATGATCATAGATTTCACGGAACCGGGGAATTGCTCGCAGTTCTAGCCGACTTTTATCTTTAAGGGTGATGACGATGTCTCCCCAACCTCCCCAACCCCGAGGCACTTTGATAATTTTGACAACCTCTGAGTAAACAATATCGGTGCGATCGCGTCCCTGCCAACCTCCTGTGATCGAAATACGGCGATCAGTAATGCGATAGCGTAGCCACAAAGCACGAACGATCGCACCTACTGTTAAGGGCAAGCAAATCACCGTGAACCCCAACAGTATGTTAATAATTAAATCGCCTACGTGGGGACCCCCTTCGTAGAAGACTTCCTCTTTAATGGCCATTCAATACCTCTGCTTCTGCCAACAACTGCTTTAATTCTCGCAAAAATTGTACATATTCGCACTCACCAGCTCCAGGACGAACAACTACCACCAGTCGCCAACCCGGTACAATTTTAGGCAACAACGGGCGTAGCACTGACCGAATCTGTCGCTTAATTCGATTGCGAACAACTGCCTTTTTGCTAACTTTTTGGCTGATAGAGATGCCAATGCGAGTTGGAGGCTTGTCTTCACTCGACGGCTTTAAGGGGTCTGAAGTCGGAGTGTCCACAGTACTGGTGCGCTGGGGCAGACCTCGCAAAGTTAAATAACGCCCAGATCGACGAATTCCTTTTTGATAAACTGCCTGAAAATCTCTCCAGTGTTTGAGTCGGTGAGCTTGAGGCAACGCCACTGTTTAACTCCAGTACGAGGACACGACCGACAGATAATGATGGGGAAGGCAACCCTTCCATAACCAAGAGCAACTAAAACTAAACAGAAAGGCGATAGCGCCCTTTGTTTCTACGAGCCTTAATTACTTTTTGCCCGTTTTTGGTTCGCATCCGTGCGCG
Source organism: Cyanobacteriota bacterium (assembly GCA_040756535.1). GTDB lineage: Bacteria > Cyanobacteriota > Cyanobacteriia > Cyanobacteriales > Coleofasciculaceae > JBFLZA01. Next base: position 2,574 of record JBFLZA010000419.1, on the reverse strand, counting down.
AAAACCCGACGTTCTTTTTTGTTTGCGGCTGGTGCCGCCAAGAGTGCGTTGAGACATAATCTGCTACTTCAAAAAAATCGATTTGGCGCTTTGTCAAAGTGTCACAATCTACTAGAATAGCACCTCAACTGAGAGAGTGCGCCTCAAGAGAGTTCCAACCGCTCTTCAGAAATTGAGGCCTTTTTTAACCGCCAATACTCAAAATCCACGTACCCAGGTAACGGGGTAACGGGATATCACCGGGCGTTAGAACTTGAGCGTTGAAGTAGTACATCCCACCAAATGGCGGGTTTTTGACGTTAGAGAATACCAACTCAACGCTACTCCCGGCAGGAATAGGTTCCTCCAAATAAATCTGAATGACATGATTTTCTTTGTCCCACTTCACCTCGGATAAAGGCACGGATTTCCCTTTGACACGTACCTCAACTCTCTTGGGATCAAACTTGCCGTCGTAATAATCTGGATAAGAAATTGCAAACTGAGCAGCCCCTAAGTCCATTTTTTTGGCGGGGATTTTCAGGCGGTAACGATCCCACCCGTTCGGGCGACCGCCATAATCTAAGTAATAGCTCAGTTGATTTTCACGGGCGACCCCTCCCCACAGGGTAAGACCAGGGTTGTTTTGGGCAAAGCTAGTGGTGGAAACTCCAGTGAGTATACAACCGGCCACAGCTGTCGCATAAACCAGGCGTCGCATAGACAATTTTTTGAATAACATAGGCTAACTACTCTTCTCGTAGGTAAGACTGTTTTTTACTAAACTTTACTGTCTTCGACTCTATCAAACTGGCGTTATAGAGAATTATCACGGCTGGTGACGCTACAGACTGATAGAAAGTGCCCCCAGACTTGCCATGGAACTAGGGAAGATTGCGGTGAGGGTTTCAAGCAGGGGTAGGGGTCTTGATCAAGGCATTGAGTGGGGAATGGAGTAGAGGTTAAATCTTTAAGAGTATAGTCTGCTTATTTTATTACTTTGTTAAGAGTTTTTGAAGATTATGTCAAAATATAACGATCATTAGAGTTTGCAGAGTCCTGCTTGACCCGAAGCGCGATCGCAAAAAATATCAACTCATCTACCCCGTTACCCAGAACGCTGTAAGGATTTGAGTTGCTCAATCTGAATCCGCCACTCTTGCAAGCGTTGGGGAATTTGATCGAGCGCGACACAATCAAACAAAAAGCCTCTGTAACGCTTTAAAGCGATCGCATGTGCCTCAGGATAATCCGCACAGCAATCCGAGACAACCATTGCCAAAAATCCTAGCTGAGAAGCAGATGCTGTAGTCAACAGCACACACACCGAAGTCACTAAACCAGCCGTAAACAAAAATCGTTTATCCTTTGAGTGCAGATAATTTAGCAATTTGGGATTGAGAAAGCCATCCTGCGTTTGCTTTTCAATCACCATTTCCCCTAGTTGCTCTCTAGCAACACTCAACACCTCAACTCCCTTGGTACCTCGAACACAAGGTGCACGTCCGCGAAGGCGATATCGCGGTAGCCAATCGGAGCCATCTGGATTAAAGACTTCCCGCAGATGAATCACCTCAATCCCTCGGGACCTGCAAAAACTGAGGAGACAAGAAATATTGTCTTGAAACGCTGGGAAAGCCGACTCTAGTTTCTCAGTCCAGAAGTCTTCTTGAACATCAATCACTAACAGCGCAAAGGATTGCCAGTTATCTGTTTCCATGGTTCATTAACCATTATTTAATATTAGAAAACCATTAAAAAATGTTGACAATGCTTTTATTAAAAATTATTTCAATTAATCCCCTTAAATAAAGCTAAACTATACCCTTAGATAGAGAAAGAGTTGTTTTTGCTCAGAACAAAAAGCATTTTGGAAATTATCGAGGGTTAGGTTAAACCCAGTTGAGTGCTAGAGGTTAACTGTAGCTGAAGACACAGAAACATCTTTGCTGCTTTTCTACATATATTCGTTAGTCGGGAAATGGTAATTTTAACTCATACAAACGAAATGGTACTATCGAGGACAGATTCTTTTTTCAGAGAAAAATTACCATTAACCCTTTAACTTGAAAAATAAATGCAGATAACCTTAAAGCTAAGGTTGAAGCAACAGGTAGCAAAACAATTAAGTTGGCAATATCTAGCGAATTCACTGCTCAAAGCGTAGAAAGTAATCACAAAAAGGCAGTAACAAGCGCCTCCTGCTGAAGGAAGAAGTTCTATCCACAAGGCAAGGTGATAGGATGAGTTGCCAGTCAGTGCAAGATAGTTCAGGATAACCCAGGCAAGGGAATTCCCTAACCTTTGAGAGGGTGTTCACGCCTTAGGAGAGGTAGTTAATGAGGAATCAACTTGCTCCATTAGCTATCAAGTTGTATATGATGATTGACGAGAAACATGCCTTAGAAATCCGGAGGTTGGCTGCTACAGACGCACTGGAATTTTTAAGACAAGTTAAAGATTGTCTTCGGTATGGGATGCTCAGCCTAGTATGCAATTGAGGGTCTTACTGGCATACCATGACCAAAAGCGAGGCTTCGCAAAATATGCTAGTCCTCCCTAAGTGCCGCTAGGGAGGGCACTGCCTCGCTAATC
>JBFLZA010000418.1:0-8350 GCA_040756535.1 Cyanobacteriota bacterium | reverse complement strand
CCACCGTTCCAAACTTGCACACTCAAACGATTATCTAAAACCACCATTCCCATCTGCAAGCTAGTGAGGATGGACTCCAAAAAGGCGTTGACGCGGTTGAGTTCATCGGTACGATCGCGCAATTCATCGTTGGTGGTTTGTAGTTCTTCGTTAGAAGACTGGAGTTCTTCGTTCATCGTCTCCAGTTCTTCGTTGGTACTTTGTAGTTCTTCGTTGGTGGTTTCCAGTTCTTCGTTGGTACTTTGCAGTTCTTCGTTGGTGGTTTCCAGTTCCTCGTTAGCACTTTGCAGTTCTTCGTAAGCCGTTTCCAGTTCCTGAGTAGAACGCACCAATTCCTGTTGCATTTGGTGATAGCGCGTTACATCTTGGAAAACAATTAACACACCCACAAGTTCGGCATTGGTATCCATCAGGGGGATGACCTCTATATCCAGGTAGAGGGAATTGCTCTGACTGGAATTCAAGAATTCTACATTAGTGATTTGAACCGAACGGCGTTCTGCATAAGCCTGCTCAATACGCGATCGCAATTCAGCAGGCCGATAAGAAACTTGCAAGTCTTGTAACGGGCGACCTAAATCTTGATTCGTGATACCAAACAACAATCTGGCTTGCCGATTTGCCAGTGATAGGTTTCCGTTGACATCCACTATAAGTTGGGCGATGGGTAGATACTCGAACGCCTCATCCCGCAAACGCATATTTCGCATCAAATGATTTCCGACTTCTGTATTGCCCGCTTCCGCCATAATCAGCAAGCGATCGCGCATCGTCACTTTCGATAATTTGGAAAAAATCCGATACTTAAGGTTAACGGGTCTAAATAGGTTAGCGTGAGTAAGCAGCATCTCCGCTTTCCCCACAAACAGAAAGCCATTTTCCTTGAGGGCAAAGTGAAAGCGGGAGAGGACACGCGCCTGTGTCTCCGCATTGAAATACATTAAAGCATTGCGGCATATCAACAAATCCAAATGACCAATGGGAGCATCTTGAACTAAGTTGTTGCGACCAAAAATCACGCACCGTCTCAAGTCAGTGCGGAAGGTGTAAGCCGTTCTTGAGGCATCAAAGTATTTTTGCAAAAAGGCTTCGGGAACATCTCGCAATTCTCTGGCTGAATAAGTCGCAAGACGACCAGAAGCGATCGCTTCTTCGTCTAAATCTGTAGCATAGATTTTTACCCGCTTTTTATATTCCTCTTCCCCTAAAGCTTCTGCAAACAGCATGGCGACTGTGTAGGCTTCTTCACCCGATGCACAGGCAGCACTCCAAATTCGGATCAGTTCGTTGTCCGGCTTCGCTGCTAAAATCTTGGGGATAACTTCTTGCGCGATGCAGTTCCAAGCAGATGCATCTCGAAAAAACGTAGTGACTTTAAGTAACAGGGCATCAAATAGGATGTTGATTTCCAGGGGGTTCGCTTCTAAGTAGTCTAGATAGTCGCTAAACGTTTCTACCCCCAAGCGCTGTATCCGCTTTTTAGTCAAGCGCATTAAGCTAGGACGCTTATAACCAGTAAAATCGATGCCACGAGTCCGTTTGAGATAGTGGAGTAACGCTTCAAAAGCTGGATCTTCTTGAGTTTCTCTCATGGCAAGGGGGTTTCGATTTGTCCGTACTTCACTAAATTGATCATTGCCTCATCAATTTTAGCGAGTGGCAGTACCCAATCCACATAGCCTGTTGCGATCGCAGCCGCAGGCATCCCCTACACTCTGGAGGTGGCTTGATTTTGGGATATCGCTAACTTGAAAATAGGAGTCAGGAGTCAGGAGTCAGGAGTCAGAAGTTAGGATAGAGCTATTTCCGTTCTTTCGTTTCAGCCATTACTCTGTTGTTTTCCCTTCATTTTTTGACTTAATTTAAAAAATAAATTCTTTAAATATAGCTTATATTTTGCCAATCTTAATAAGTACCTAACAATTATTAATCTATGAAAAAAATTAATTTGACTTTTTAATATTAAATTACATAACATAAATTCTAATTTCTGCCTCCAGATAGAAGAACTTCATTACCATAAAGGCGGATCGCGTGGAGATATTTAACTTTATTATTAAGCAAATGTATTGAGTTATACCAATCTCCCTTTTTTCCTTTTACCTGGAAGAAAAGCATTCTTCTAGGACGAGAGCCTCATCGAAAAATTGTTGCGTCAATCGCATCATCTTCTACACTCTCTCATTAAAAAACGAGGCATAGCACTACATGACTCAAGACATTTTTGAGCAACACTTGACCCTATCCCAGCAACGTTTAGAAAGGTTGTGGCAACAGGCAGAAAAACTCCCCAAAAAATCAATAGGATTGTGGCGACAAGCACCAGAATTCCAGCAAGAGCAGCAAGCACTCCTCCAGGAAAGTTTGGAAGAACTTTCAAGCGTTTTAGAAGAGTTGCAAGTTGCCACTGAAGAATTGCACCAAACTAATGAAGAGTTAGCAGTTAGCCGCATTGCCCTAGAAACCGAGTGCCAGCATTACCAAGAACTGTTTGAGTGTGCTCCTTATAGCTATCTGGTAACCACAAAAGAAGGGGTAATTCGCGAAGCGAACCAGATGGCAGCCCAATTACTCAACCTTTCCCAACAGCGACTCATCGGTAAACCGTTAGTGGTGTTTGTTGCAGCAGAAAAACGCCAAGATTTTTATTCACAATTGGGCCAGTTACAAAAGGGAGAACCTATCAACAACTGGCAAGTCCAGATTCAGCCTCGGCATAGTATCGCTTTGAAAGCGCTTTGTACGGCGACACCTATACTGGATGCACAAAATCAGGTGGCAGGTTTGCGCTGGTGTATTCAAGACCTTACATTCTTATTTGAACAAACAGATGGGAAGACGCCCAGACGCCCAGACGCGGAGGATATGGAAGCAACTTTCTCCCAGTTCTCCAAGCACCCAAGCACCCAGTCACCCAGTCACCCAGTCACCCAGTCACCTACTCACCCAATCCCTCCATCCATTGAGCAGCTATCGCCAGTCCTCAATCAGATTCTCTCTAGTTCTACTGAATTGTTCTTTGTTTTAGATCAAACAGGGAAATACATTTACATCAACCCAACGGCAGCAAACATTCTGGGCTTTTCCCAAAGTGATTTTATCGGGAAAAGTTGGCAGCATTTTGAGTTTTCTGCCGCAATCATGGAACAGATTGATGCTCAACGGAAAACCGCACTCAATACCAAGCAATCCCTAACTGGCGAAGTTAGCTTGCCGACGGTCAACGGTATCCGAGATTATCAGTATACGATTGCTCCTATCTGTCTCATCAAGGGCTGGGAACAGGAGAAAAGGGAAACGGAAATGGTCAATTTTTCCAGCTTTTTCTCTAACTCAAACCATGCAATAGGTAAACACGGCAGCTTAGAGGCAGTCGTGATTACAGCTAAAGATATCACCGAGCAAAAGCAATCCGCAGAAATTAGTGTTGCTCTCACTAAAGCCGCAGAATTGAGTGCCCTTAAATCCCACTTTGCTTCTTTTATTTCTCATGAACTTCGCGACCCCCTGAACACAATTGCCTGCGGTGCAAAATTAGTTGAAACTTACTCCCAGCAATGGAGTGAGGAGAAAACACGAGATTACCTCCGGCAAATTCAAGTGAATGTCAAACAAATCAATCAGCTCTTAGATGATTTGCTTTTGATAGGGAAGATAGAAGCTGGACAACAAAAATTGAAGCCGGCTTTAATTGATTTAACGGAGTTCTGCCGCCAACTCATCCAACAACTCGTACAAGGTGCAGGACGCAAACATCAACTGACTTTTATTAATCAGGGTTCGCGTTCCGGTGTCTGGGATGAAAAGGTGCTGCGACGTATCCTCATGAACTTACTGCACAATGCCATTAAGTATTCTCCAGAAGGCAGTGAGGTAAAGTTGAGTGTGATTTGTCAAGAGGATAAAGTCAGATTTTCTGTCCAAGATTCAGGGATGGGAATTGTTCCAGAAGAGCAAGAATTAATTTTTCAGACATTCCAACGGGGAAGTAATGTCGGTGCCATTCCAGGTCATGGATTGGGATTAGCGATCGCAAAACACTGTGTAGAATTACAAAGTGGCGAAATCTCTGTAGACAGTGAAGTCGGCGTCGGCACAACCATTACTGTCACTTTGCCCTTGAATTTACGAGTCAAGCTCAGCGTTTAGACGTTGTTTGAGAATTACTCTGGCATCCGTGCAAAAAAATTTCAACATTGAGTGAGTGTTCGCCCCAAACCCAGTTATCCAAATACAAAGGGTATAATGGGCGACGACCACACTACAACTCAAAATGAAAGATTCGTTCTGGCAAGACACTGCCAGGACAAAGACTGCTTAGTAATTCCGAAAAAGACTAGTTATCGTATATCAAAAGCCACCCCAAAATCAGGGGAATAATTGTATGACTAGCAAACCATTGAACCAACAGTTTGCGGTTTTAATTCAACGTCTAGAGCAAGTTTGGCGACAAGCAGACGAACTCCCAAAAAGTCTGGGAAATCTGTGGCAACAAGCAGATGAATTTCCAGAGCAAAAGCAAGAATTATTAGTGCAAAATTTGAATGAACTGTCGAGGGATTTGCATAAATTGCAAAAAATCGCAGAGGAACTGCGCCAAGAAAATGAAGCGCTAGCCGAAAGCCGCTTAGTCATTGAATCTGAGTGCCAAAAGTATGTAGAGCTGTTTGAATTTGCCCCAGATGGCTACTTAGTAACGGACAAAGACGCCAAGATTCTCAAAGCTAACTGTGCAGCCGCTCAATTGCTCAACGTTTCCCAAGAGCATCTTGTTAAAAAACCCTTGGTGACTTTTGTTGCTCCCCAAGAACGCCGGAATTTCTGTTCAAAGCTCAATCAACTCCAAAAGGGAAAGTCACTCAAACATTGGCAAGTCCAGATTCAACCTTGGCATTGTGCTAGCTTGCCTGCGTTGTTTACTGTAGTCCCCATCCAAAACTCGCAAGACCAAGTTGAGGGATTTCGCTGGCGGTTGATGGATTGGAACGAGGCAGATAGCGAACAGCCGTCTTCTGTATCAAACCAGCCAGTCCCAGAGACGGCTCCTCCTACTGCCTTGAGCCAAGTACAAGAAGAGAGTGCTTCAAAGACCCAATCCATTTATACCTTTGCCCATGAAACACGCAACCCGTTGAATGCAATTTTAGTCTGCGCCCAGTTAATGGCATCTCAGACTCAATCCTCAATTGATAAAAAACAAAGCCATCTCCTTGCACTCATTCAAGAGAATGCCAAACGCATCAATCAGCTGTTGAATGATATGTTTTTGATTGAGAAGTTAAAAACCGGACAAGTCCCGTTAAACCCAATCTTACTCGATTTAACTCAGTTCTGTAGGCAGCTCATTGCAGAGTTACAGCAGGGCGTTGGTAAAGAACACAAAATTACTTTTCTGTGTCCAGAGCAATCTTACCCTGTGCGCTTAGACGAACAACTCTTGCGGTATATTCTTAGCCATTTACTGCTGAGCTTAATTAAATATTCCCCCAAACAGAGCCAAATTCAGCTCAAGATAGCTTACCTAAAAGAAAAAGTTAGGTTTGTTATTCAAATTTTAGGGCGTGGCATTCCTAAAAAAGACCAAGAACTACTCTCCAATTGGTTGGAACGAGGAAATAATATCGACCCCGTGCAAAGGAGTGACTTTGGTCTAGCCATTGTGCATCACTGTGTAGCCTTATGCACAGGTAAAATTTCTGTAGATAGTAAAGTCGAGTTGAGAACAACGATTACTGTGACTTTACCCTTGCTTCCAGAAGTCAAGCGGAAGCGATTAAATTATAAATTATGAATGCTAAATTATGAATTAGGCATTAAGGCATTTAGGGAGAGATTTTTGCTTTCGCTAACTGTAGACCCTAAAATTTTTGATTGGGCTTTAAACCAATAGAACTTTCCAATTATTTCATAATTCATAATTTACAATTCATAATTTTTCTAAGTATTCTGGAATCGTTTCCGGAATCACCCAGTAGTAGAGAGTTGATTCTTCTTGTGTCTGTACCTTTTTCACCCGCTCTGGCTTCCAGTCTCCCATATCAAAATCATGAGACACTACGCGAGTACCTGGCTTGAGTTGGCGAAATAGCTCTTTTCGGAGTCTGAGGTTGAGATGAGGCAGTAAATAAACAAATACAACGGTTGCCTCTGCAAAATCACAACAGAATAAGTCTTGTTGACGAAATTCCACACAATGAGCCACCCCTGCTTGCTGAGCATTTAAGGTCGCTTCCTTAATACGATCGCGATCAATATCAATCCCTACACCACGAGTCCCTTTCTGTTGAGCGGCTGCAATCAAGATGCGCCCATCGCCACTACCCAAGTCATAAACAATATCATCAGCACTCACTTCTGCAAAGGCAAGCATGGCATCGACAAGTTCATCAGGGGTGGGAATGTAGCCGATATCAGGTTTACGTTGGGTCATGATGTAATAGGGAACAGGGAACGGGGAACGGGGAACTCCTTAACCTATGCTTTACTCATAACTTCTGAAATCTTTGCTGCCTCTCGTTTCTAGCTTCTAGCTAGAAATGCTTGATGGGAGGCTCTGCCTCTAACGAAAAACACACAATCTAGAAGTCCTTGACTACGTTACACTAGCCTGCGGCAACATTGTGCGATCGCTAACCTAGCCTAAAATATTAAAACTTAACCTTTGTCAATGCTCTTTTGGGAGATTTCAAGGCCATAATATCGCTTGAGCCAATCGCATCATCCCAGACATTAGTGCAAGAAGGCAGAAGACACAAGGCAGAAGGCAGAAGGGATATTGCTTGTACAGTAAGCTTTTTAACCTTTTTGGACTGGTGAGTTATTTTCGCCGCGCTGCACTAGAGTAAACGCATCTACAGCCTCAAATCCCCCTTGAGCGATTTCTCAATCTGACTTCATGTCCTTAATCAGGTTTCGGTTTTCAGAAATAGTCTTTGGTAAAAGGTTGGGGATTGAGCGCAAAAATCTATTCTTTTAACAATAGGAGAATCAATCATGTCTGACTATACCTTTAAAACCCCCAGTTTTCGTCGAGAAACTCGCTTGGGATTGGTTGTTTATGGCGGGGTGGCTCTAGCCATTTATATGAATGGTGTCTGCCGGGAATTTTATAACGCTGTACGCGGGAGAGGTATATACAAACTCATTAAAGCCCTTACCGATTCTGATATTGTTGTCGATATTGTCTCCGGCACTTCAGCCGGTGGGATTAATGGTGTCCTTCTCAGTTTTGCCTTGGCGAATAGTAATTTAAAAGAAGTCGTTGATTTTGCCAGCTTTGCTGATATTTGGCGGGAAAGTGGCGATATTTTTAAACTCATGCGGGAGCCAAGTTCCAGTAAGACTAAGAATGAGTCGGTGTTAAATGGAGAAGGGTACTATCAAACCCAGCTCAAAGAAGCGTTTGAAATAGCCTATAACAATAAACGTAGCGCCCCTCCGGGTGAATGGGTATCTGACTTTAATGAACTCGATTTATTTGTTACAGGAACGGATATTTTTGGACGAGTTTATAAGATTTTTGATGATACGGGTTGCGTGATTGAAATTAAAGATCATCGCGGCGTCTTTCAGCTAAAACATCGTCGAGGACGTAAAGAGCCATTGAATCCCAAAGGCGATAGTTCTTCTGTCCAACTCACTTCAGAAGATATCTATCAATCCCTTGCCAAGCTCTGTCGAATTACCTCTTGTTTCCCGGTTGCATTCCCTGTCGTCGGTGTAGATTTAAAGGGGAGTAATAAAATCGATCAAAAGTTAGTGGAATGGGGACAGTTAGAAAAGCGAGAGTTAGCCGAAAATTCCAAAAATGAAAAGTATAGATTGTATTTTGTAGATGGGGGAGTGTTGGATAATCGACCCTTTAGTTACACGATTAAGGAGATGTATTATCGCACGGCTAACCGTCCTGTTAATCGCAAATTATTTTACATCGATCCCAGCCCCGATCGCTTTGCCAATAGTGAATCTTTGAAGAAGATGCACAAACCCAATACGTTACAGGTGATTCAGGACTCTTTAGTCGGAATACCGATGTATGAAAGTATTGGAAACGATTTAGAGTCTATCACAGCTCATAATGAAAAAGTTAGGCGTTATAAATCTCTCCTAGCTGATGCGGAGTCTCCCCCGGATTCAAGAACTACGACCTCAGACGCGATTGATATTAAGGAGACGATTTATTTGCGAAGTCGCTTGATTAGTTTGCGCGATCGCGTTCTTCCTTTAGTCTTGAGAATGGATCAGGATTTCAGGGTTGACTCGGAAAGGCAAGCCTACTTAGAAAAGGCAGCTAACTTGCTAACTGAACAAATTACTGGAGAAAAAGATAAGGACAAACAGGAAGAAATTC
>JBFLZA010000417.1:0-8355 GCA_040756535.1 Cyanobacteriota bacterium | reverse complement strand
TGATACCGCTCGTCACCTCACAGGAATTCTCTCCCTGAGTCATTTAGTAACTGCCCAGCCCGATGAAATAATCGGTGACATCATGACTCGTGATGCGGTATTCGTCCACACCGACACTGACCAAGAAGAAGTAGCGCGAATCATTCAGCACTATGATTTTATTGCCGTACCCGTAGTAGACACGGAGCAGCGTCTGGTTGGCATTGTCACTGTTGATGATGTCATTGATGTCTTGGAACAAGAAGCCACAGAAGACATCTACACCTTGGGTGGGCTTCAGGCTGGGGGCGACAATTATTTCCAAACTAACCTGCTGAAGGTTGCCCGCAAACGAGTTGGCTGGTTGTTAATCCTTTTGATCACCAATACAGCCACCAGTGCGGTGATTCGAGGTCAGGAGGATGTTTTAGAACAGGTGGTTGCTTTAGCTGCCTTCATTCCCCTGCTGATTGATGCGGGCGGTAATGTTGGGGCGCAGTCTTCAACAGTAGTCATTCGGGGGCTGAATACTAAGGACGTTAGCCTTAACAAAGCCTTGCGAGTCATTCAACGGGAGGCAAGTGCTGGGATATTACTGGGGTTGATGTTAGGTGTTGTGGTGACGGTATGGGCTTATTTTCTCCAAGGGAATTTGGCCGTGGCGATCTCAGTGGGAATCAGCTTGTTTGCGATCGCGCTTTTAGCTTCTGTAGCAGGTTCTGCCTTACCTTTCCTTTTTAGTTCCCTGAAGTTAGATCCCGCCTTGATGTCAGCACCTTTCATTACTACGGCGGTTGATGTTTTAGGGGTTTTTCTTTATCTTTCTGTCGCAAGGCTAATTTTACAGTTGTAGCCACCTTATGCTACCGATAACTTGGTATCAGATGGAACATCAAGCTTGCATATAATACCGAGTTGCCATCAAAGATAGTAAACGTTCTAGACGGGGAGACGGGAGGAAAGAAAGTATAGGACGTTTGACTGCAACTTCGTATAAGACAAAGCGCTCTTGATGGTCTTCATCGCTACTCTCGATGCGGCATCAGTGAGTGAGGTTTCTCCAAACCATGCGCCTCCATGAGTTGCTTGTCGCCCATGACTTCATGAGGGTTACCGTCAGCGATCAGGTGTCCTTCGTCAAGGAGGAGGACGCGATCGCACACTTCCAATATCACTTCTAAGTCATGGGTAGAAACGATATAGGTTTCCTGGGAGTTTTGCAAAAACTGAATGAGGCGACGACGCGCACGCATATCCAGGTTAGCGGTTGGCTCATCATACAGTATGATCTGAGGTTGCATTGCCAGGACAGATGCGATCGCCACCATGCACTTCTCACCTCCAGAAAGATTTTGGGGAACGCGATCAATTAGTTCTTCTACCCCAGTCACCGATAAAGCTGTGCGGACACGGTTTTCCACCTCTTCAGAATCAAGGTTCATATTTTCCGGGCCAAAGGCAACATCGTCGCGCACAGAAGTTGTAAACAATTGGTCATCCGGATTCTGAAACACTAAACCAATCTCAGGGCGAAATTCTCCCATTTCCACCGGCTTACCAAATAACTGAATTTCCCCGGATACTGGTGTTAAAATTCCGCAAATTAACAAAAATAGCGTCGTCTTCCCACTCCCGTTTGGGCCAATCAAACCTACCCGTTCTCCTGGCCGAATTTGCAAATTCAGACCTTGGAAAATCTCCTGTTGTTTAGGATATCCAAATGTCAAACCTGAAATTGAAAGCGCAGCTTCCCTCGTTTTCTCCCGCTCGAATTCTTGAGTTAACTGTGTCATCACCAATCCAAAAGCTATTCAAAATTCACAAGCCTAAAAGAAAATTTCTGCTGCTACCAAGACTGTGGCAACAAACAGCGTCAACCAGAAGGCAATTCGGCTGGTTTTATTGGCTTCACTAATATCGGCAGCAAACTCTTTAGGGTTACGATCAATACTGTTTTTGTTGTGACCGTAGCCCCGCAACCGCATTGCCTGATAAACTCGATCAGAGCGGTCATAACTGCGGATGAGCAAGCTACCCGCCAAGCCCGACCAAATGTTGAGGTTACGAAAGCTAAAGCGATCGCTCTCAAACCCCCGCATCCGCATTGCCCTTTGCATTCTCATCCTCGTTTCACCAAAATCTTCGAGGTAGCGATAAGCCAGCAGCATCATATCCACAATCACATCCGGCAGGCGCAGCGATCGCATCGCCTTAATACTGGTCAAAAAAGGCGCAGTCCCAAACAAAATCAAACTCACCGTCAGGATGCAAAGAAAGCGCGTAGCAATTAACAGCACTGCCTCAACACCTTCTTGATTTATCTCTAACGGCCCAAGCTTAAATAGTACCCTCTCCCCAGAAGAAGCAAATAGCACAATTAGCACAACCGTCAAAATAAACAAGCCTGGATAGCGCAAGCGAGTCAGGAGAAAAGAAAGCGGCAGTTTAGATAAACCATAAAGTACCACAGTCACCCCAATGACCACGGGAATAAAAATCAAATCATCGACAAAAGCAATGGCAAAAATTAAGGCAATGAGTGCCACCAACTTAGAGCGTTGTTCCCAGCGATGGATGAGTGAATCGATGTCTGCGTATTGATCGAGTCTTAACTTCATCGGCTCTCCAAAAGCTCCGGCTTAACTCGATCTAGAAAAGATGCCAACATCATCGTAAAAATTCCCTCAAATACCGCCGGAATCGTATAGGCAACCAGGCCTGCAAAAATTGCCCTCTGTTCCGTTTGAGCATCAATATCAGCGGGAATAGTCGTAATAATTACAACCGAAAATATCGCCGCCGCAAGTATCACAGCCCCCCCACCGGCAATAAATGCAAAGATTTTCGTCCGCCTTTGCTCATTCATCTTTACTTGATTTCGCAACCGGAAGATGTAATAGGCAAGCAGTGCGGGAAAGCCCATAATAATTGCATTCACCCCTAAGGTAGATATGCCCCCGTGCTGAAACATTACCGCCTGGAAAAACAGCGCGATCAAAATAGCTGGAAACGCATAATATCCCAATACGACCCCCATCAATCCATTGAGGACAAAATGAAGGCTCGAAGGGGGTATGGGGATATTAATTACGTTGACGACAAAAAAAGCTACGGTGAGAAGTGCTGCTTTGGGAATCTTCGCTTGGGGATTTTTCTCTTTATTAATTTTGTGCAAGCAATACCAAGTCACGCCGCCTGTGACGGCATAACCTGCAATGGCAAAACTTGGGGAGATAAAACCGTCGGGGATGTGCATGAGTTATGCTGCCTTTCTCCGGCGGGCAAAGAATAGCGCTGTACCGAAAAATCCCCAAGCGCCAGCCGCCGCTAATAGTGCTTTTTGGAGTAGCGTGCCTCCCACGCTATCTTTCCTGTCGAACCAACTTAGTCCGTCGCTGCCTTCAGTTGCTTCCTGTGTAGCAGCAGTTAAGGCTGTTGTCTTGTTACCTACGGGAACCGTAATGATGTTACCGTGACCGGCTTGGCGTACTTTAACTTCCCAGTTTCCGGGTTGGGATGCGTCTGGTATAAAGGTAAATTGCCCTTGTTTGTCAGTGGTTCCCGTTTTCCAGGGAGTAGAGGGGTCATTGGGGGCATACACTGTTACCTGAGCATTACCCATCGGTTGACCACCAGCATAGACTGCATCAATTTGGATGGCTTGAACTTTCTGATATTGAATCTCCGTACCGTGGGCAGATGCTTTAGCTGACCAACTGATAACTGGAAGGAACAATAGGAGAAGAAAAAATTTAAACTTCACGATCATCTTTACATTCTTGTTGACTGGTTTTTCCTTTACTGGTTTTAGTTGCCTCAACAGTAACGAGAGGTGGGCATCGCCCACCCTACTATTGATGAGAACAATAAACAAAGGAAGAAAATCTTTAGTTACTGGGAGAATGGGGTTCGTTCGCTTGGGTGGCAGTTCCTTCAAGGCGGCAGTGTCCTTCGCCTACGTGGCCTAAACCTGCGATCGCTTTTTGCAGCTTTTGATAATCTTGTTTAGGCAGTTTCTGTTCCAAGGTTGCCATATCGGCTTTTAGCGTTCCATCCTGTGCCAGGGCAGCCATTGGCTCAAAGCCCACTGCATCTTGATTGAGGGAGTCGTTTGCTGGAGTATCAGCATCCCCAAAGATGTGGTCAAAGTGGAAAGTTGTCTCTAGTTCTCCCTGTTCTGTACTTGTGAGGATACCTTTGCGTTGGTCGCCCACATACTGCCCGCAGGTATATTCCAAGGGTTTGTCAAGGCTAATTACAAAATCAACCGTGCGACCCTCTTTTTTGGCAGTGCCATCAAGGAGAATTGTCGAACCTGATGCTGGCCCCTGCGTTGCCTCAACCAGTTGCCAAGACATCGCATTGTAGGTTCCCGCCGGAGCTTTTTGTGTCGCCACTGTAATGGGCTGGGCATCTCCACCCCCCTCGGCTAAATCTACCGTTTTCGGTTCTTCTAGGAGGGTAGCTTTTTGGGTGGATTTCAACTCACCCGACTTATCGGGGTCAAAGGGGGGTTCGGTTTGATAAGCCGTTATATCATCTAAAGTGACGTATACATGGTCAAAGTCAATTCGCCAGCCATCTTTGGTGACAAAACCCTGCCGCACAAAGTCTTCACCGTTGGCAACAAGCTGGAGTGTCCCTTGTCCTGCGGCAGCCTGAGTCTCAGTTTTCTGTCCTGCGGGAGCTTCTGCCTGAGTCCCAGTCTGTGTTTCGTTCTCGGAACAGCCAAACAGCACGCCCGGAGCCAGAAAAGTCAGACTCGCCCAAATTAGTAGCTGTTTCCTCATATATTGCTGCAATTGCTTTGTTTAACATACAAAACTTCATCACACAAGTTTTCGTAAAAAAAATCAATCCCCCTAGAGGGCATTATCAAAGCTTCTCAGCCTAATCTCTATCTTTTGTCGTAGTAATAAACTTAAATTGATAAATTCTCAAAATTGTCTGGTAATGCGGCAACAACCTCAGACTCTTCTAAATAAATAGGAAATCGCACCCCTTCAATTTCTACTTTGAGCAGCCACGACTCACCCTTTCTATTGATAGATGGATTTTGGCAGACAATTCCTATCATGCCATTCTTACTATGTCCCTCTGCCTGAATGCGAACATACTCGCCCTTCGCAAATGAGCAGGGTTTAAGCTTTTCTTTATCTGTGACTGTAAGTTTTTTAGGCTCTGTTTTGACAGGTGATTTTTTCCCAAACTCTGCAACAGGAGCACCTACGGCATGAGCTCCGGCTTCTAAATCTACCTTGACTTTGTGAATCGCCATATCTACAGGCAATCCCCGCAAATACCAGCGATAAGCTTTGGCGACAACTGAGTCTTCATACTCAAACATAGCAGATGCGATCGCGTCCCTCACCTCATCAGAAACTTGTTCAATTAGCTTCGACATCCGCTGCTTTGAGAAAGAATCGCTGCCACTTTTGAGGTTGCTATAGTCCTTATACTTGGCACCCTTCCCCAACTTGATCAACCGTTGGATTTGCCCTGCCATTTTTCCTGAAGCAGGTACAGTAGGCAAGTCGAGTGCTTTTTCTCGGAGTTGGGAGACACCTGTGTTTTTGTCGATGCAATCATTAACAGCTTGATCCGCAGCACTATTCTGGTTGCGGGGAATCCAGATCAGATCAACGTTCTCAAACTGTTTCAAGAGGGCTGATGCTTGATTATAATAGTTCCGAAGGCTGGGGGATTTAACCTGATAAGAGCCGTCTAACTGGTTGATAATGAGTTTGCTATCGCCAGATACTGTTATCTGTTGACAGCCTAATTCCAGTGCCTTCTCTAACCCCACAATACAGCCCGTATACTCAGCTTCGTTGTTTGTCGCGTGGGGCAGAAAGCGAGTGTTGGTATAAGTCTCGCCCTGGTATTTGATGATCGCAGCACCCGCAGCAGAGCCAGGATTACCCCGACTACCACCATCAAAGGTGATTTTAGCGTCCCATTTGGTTTTAGTCTTTCCCATGATTGCGATCGCTACAGTTGCAATAGTTTGATTTGTCCTTTTATCGTTGGGCGAGGTTCATTCAACGGGAACACCTCAGCCCAAGGTATTTTATTCATTTAACAATTAACTCAGCTTTCATTCCAGCTTGGACGTATCCGGGTTGATTGCATACCAATAAGTAGCGCCCTGGTGTGAGATTTAGCTGAAGGGTTTGTGTGGCTCCACTTCTAAGCTTACTTTGGTCAATCCCACCTACATTTCTCAGTGCCTTACTTTGTTCATCCAGATTTCCTGCCTTGATGGGAAGTTGTTGGCTGAGCAGGTTATTTTTGAAAATTACCAATTCGTGAGGCTTTTTGCCTTCATTTTTAACAATAAACTCAACAAGACCAGCTGGAACTGTGGCTGGCGACACTTGAATCACCATCTCCTTCTGAGTGATATTTATCTTAGTTACTTTAGCTGACTCAATTGTCTTTGTAGGATTAGCTGTCAGTTGAGCCGCCGCACTTCGGGAATTATTGGGATAATTTTTTTCAGCGGTCTTGCCGTTTTGGCAAGCAGTCAATGAAGATAGGATTGCACAAACAGTTATGGTTTTGACCAGTGGCTTTATTCTCATCTATACCTTCTACACCTTTTCCCAGGAATTCTTCTAAATTTTATATTCTAGATATAAAAATGCCAAATTGTGATATTCACTTCCCGTAAATTACCCATTAGCCCTGTTTTTTCCAAGTTAGCTGTGAATATACAGTATAGGCAACAAAATGCAAAATCATCGCCAAGCAATAATAGTGCTTTGCCAAACTTTGCTCTACCCTGCTTTTTACTTGTTAAGTCTTATGCTTAATTAGAATTGACCCGGCTACTCTCTACTTCTGGAATTTTTTGCTTAGGAATGAACAAGATTCAGGCACCCCTAAAACACCGGATTTATGAAGTTTTAGAATCTTCTGATTCTAATGACTTACTGAGTAGAATTGATGATTGGGGTGTTACTTTATTGGTAATTTTAGATGTTGGTGCTTTTATCCTAGAGACTTCGTCAACAACTTCTTTAAATCTTAATATTTTTTTGATTGATATTGAAGTTGTATCGATTACTTGTTTTACAATTCTATACATTCTGCAACTTTGGTCTTGTACGGCTGATGAACGATACAGCCATCCCTTCTGGGGTCGAATTAAATATGCACTTTCTCCTTTAGCAGTAATAGATTTATTCGCGATTTTACCCTTTTATTTGTTGATGATTTTCCCTCACGTACGAGTAGTAGAATCGACAGATTTGTTGCGTTTATTGCGTTTGCTTAAATTGATTAGATATTCAGAAGGATTGCAAACCATTTTACGGGTGATAGAAAGTAAAAAGAATGAATTAATTATGACGTTCGTTACTGTTTTTATTTTATTGATTTTTGCCTCTAGTGTAATGTTTTTTGCAGAAAGAGGTGCTCAACCGGACGTATTTCCGAGTATCCCTGCTGCCATGTGGTGGGGAGTGGTAACCCTAACGACGGTTGGTTATGGGGATGTTTACCCGGTTACTGTCATTGGAAAATTGTTCGGAGCGATATTAGCCTTTATCGGGATTGGATTGTTTGCCTTACCTGCCGGTATCATTGCTTCGGGTTTCTCTATAGAAGTTCAAAAACGAAAAGAACAGGAAAGCAATCAACCCGTAGAAACAGCCTCACCGCAGTGGACGCCAGAGCAAAAACAGCTGATTGAAGCTCATGTGGAGCAAAGAGCAGAACTGATGAGTATGTGCATTGAGGCAGCTAGGCGGAAGTTTGGCGATCGCTTTGAGGATGAGGCAATCGTTCGCGACTTAGCCACCTCCCTCTACCAGGAAGCTATTCGCAAATTTAACCTGTAATCATCCTTACTAAGTTGTTGATAATAATTGACAGTTAGAAATTGAAGATCTATTCTTCTAAAGTGGAGAATTATTTTCAATAACTCACCATTCATGCCAGATCCCTTTCTGCTTAAGAAAACTCCCCTGTGGACTCGTCGCAAACTGCTCAAGTTAGGACTGGCAGGAATGGGCGTGACAGGAGCGGCTGTCGCCATGCAACAGTTCACTCAAAAGCCCTACTCTTCGGCAAGAGTTAAGGTCCCACCGCTTCCCGGTGATGCACAAGCAGAGGGGAGGGGTATTAGCCCGATGGCAATGCTCAGGGACTTTGATTACGGCACGGTTACACAAGAAAATGGGCGGACGATTCGAGAATTTCGGATTGTTGCTGAGAGTAGCGCTGTACAGCTAAATAGTGCTGTCTCATTTGTAACTTGGAACTTTAATGGCCGTGTGCCAGGCCCAACCCTACGTGCCAAACAAGGCGATCGCATCCGGGTAATTTTCCTCAACAACGGCGGCCATTCCCACTCCATGCACTTTCACGGCA
>JBFLZA010000416.1:0-8364 GCA_040756535.1 Cyanobacteriota bacterium | reverse complement strand
GTACTCCTGGGTTTGCTGGTGCTGACTTGGCTAATCTGGTCAATGAAGCGGCACTATTGGCAGCACGCATGAGGCGTGAAACGGTTTCCCAAGCAGACTTTGCTGAAGCTATTGAGCGAGTTGTAGCCGGTTTAGAGAAGAAAAGCCGTGTCCTCAACGAGAAAGAGAAAAAGATTGTTGCTTATCATGAAGTGGGTCACGCCCTTGTCGGTGCTTTGATGCCGGGAAGTGGTCGGGTTGAAAAAATTTCTATCGTTCCGCGCGGAATGGCAGCACTCGGCTACACGTTGCAACTGCCAACGGAAGACCGCTTCTTGATGAGTGACTCGGAACTGCGGGGTCAGATTGCCACACTTTTGGGTGGGCGTTCGGCAGAAGAAATTATCTTTGGTAGCATCACGACAGGGGCCGCCAATGACTTACAGCGAGCCACTGATTTAGCGGAACGCATGGTCACGACCTACGGGATGAGCAAGGTTCTCGGGCCTCTTGCTTACGAGAAAGGTCAGCAGAATAACTTCCTAGGGGATGGTGGGATGATGAATCCTCGCCGGATGGTGAGTGATGAAACGGCAAAAGCGATTGATGCAGAAGTTAAGGAGATTGTCGAAGGCGCTCATCAGCAAGCCTTAGATATTCTTAAAACCAATCAAGAGTTGTTGGAAACGATTGCTCAGCAAATCTTAGAAAAAGAGGTGATCGAGGGTGAACAACTGCAAAATCTCCTCACCCAAGTGCGTTCTCCAGGCAAAGAGCAGGTTGTTGCTGTTGTCTGAAGGCGCTGAAGTTTAACGCATGGTCGTTTTAAGGTGCGATCGCTTTTCAGCAGCGATCGCGCTTTTTTTGAATGAAGGGAACAATGTGTTACGGATGAATGCAACTTGGGATGAATTAAAAATTACAGATAGGGACTCCTCAGCACGATTTGTTGAAACTGTATATCTAAGTACAATCCTTGTTGGGAGCAGCTCTTCAGTTAACCTTCTCGTAGAAAGTTGCGTAAATTACATTTAAGTGATTCTTCACGCCCGGAATCGTTAGGCTGACGCTGAGTACATTCTCGCTCTATTTTGCATGAGAATGAGGGTTTTCTTCATTAAATAGTCCTTGCCACTCAAGCCTGAAACAAATAGTGATGTAACTTCAAGAGAAAGCGAAAAGCCTTCCACTTTAGTTAGAAAAACAACTAAAAATCCTTAATAATTCTCTACCTTTCGGTTATACCCTCTGATAGAGGTGAGTCTTTGCTTCAAATTGATATTCTGAATGTACAAACAAAAGAAAAAAACATTAATCAAAAGAGGAGAAAATACAGATGTGGGGTATTATTGCTTGGATTGTTTTAGGTCTAATTGCCGGTGCGATCGCTAAGGCGATTTACCCAGGTCACCAAGGCGGCGGAATCTTAGCCACTATTGGTTTAGGAATTTTAGGTGCGTTAGTAGGAGGCTGGCTTGGTAATGCCCTATTCGGGGTAGGCGCAGGAGCTACAGTAGGCGCTATATCGATACCTAGTATCATTTTTGCAATTATCGGTGCTCTAATTCTTCTGTTCCTGTGGGGCTTGCTAACAAAACGCGCTGCCTAAATGTATTGAAATCTTCAAAGGGTCAGGACTTATGCACTCCGAGTATTTGGGAAAGGAAAATTCTTCCTCTCAACACCTTTAATCCTTAGTGCTTAAGTCCTAAGACCAGGTTCATGCCTCAAATCAGGAAAAAGTAGGCATCTCCTTGCTTGAATTATTCTAGGTCTAGTGGTGGATGCGATCGCGAAGGCGCTCAAGCGAGGTCACCAAAGCGGTAGCCTCTTTGCTAAGATTGGCTTCGGAATTTTAGGGTTCTGAGTGGATAGTTCGACTGATAATATATTTTTTGGGATCAGAGGGGGAGCCGCAGTACGCGCTTTAATGATGCCCAGCTTTTTTTTGCGATTCTTGTTATCTTCACTCGATGCTTAGCAACCTGACGAGTGGTTTAAATCCCTTCACTACCTCTAGTTGAATAGTTGCCTAGCGCTTATCCCCCACCGATAAGAGTGGGGGATTTTACATTAAAGCCTTTTTCTACTTATCTATCAAAAGTAGTACTTTTTAATTTTTCTGGAAATTGTGTAGCTATTGAACTTGAAAATTAGGCAGAAATCTGTTTAAGCTTCTAACATTTTATGTCGGAATGCTGAATTCTTTCCTGTGAAATATTGGCTTCCCTGCTCATACCACCTGCTAAAAGCAGAAATCAGTGGCACACACACCGATAAATTGATAAATTACTGAAATTAGAGCCAGAGAGCAGTAATCTGGAAGCGTTAGATTAACAATGTTACTCGAATAAACAGCAAGGAGAGACTTTAATGCTGGAATTGTACCAATTTGAACTATCGCAATACTCAGAGAAAATAAGGCTCATTCTAGATTACAAAGAGTTGCCCTATCGGAAGATTGAAGTGACACCCGGAGTAGGACAGCTAGAAGTCTTCCAACTCTCTGGTCAACGGAAGGTGCCTGTGCTGAAGGATGGGGATACTGTCATTAGTGATTCTACTGCGATCGCCATGTATCTGGAGCGCAAGTATCCTGAAAAACCCATCATTCCTGTAGATCCCAAAGAGCGAGGAG
The DNA here is from genome assembly GCA_040756535.1 of Cyanobacteriota bacterium. Lineage (GTDB taxonomy): Bacteria > Cyanobacteriota > Cyanobacteriia > Cyanobacteriales > Coleofasciculaceae > JBFLZA01. The sequence continues at coordinate 5,747 of JBFLZA010000416.1, read as the reverse complement.
TGTGCTTGCTGATCGAAGAGTGGGCGGATGCATCAATTGGTGTCAAAAGCCGGAAGGTGTTTTATGGGGCATTAAGTCAAAATCAAAACTTGCGAACTTCAATGTTGCCCAACCAGACACCTGATTTCATCAAAACGTTAGTGGGTGCCGTCCCCTCAGAAGTCCTTGACATTTTCGGTGCTGGTGTTGGCTATGGGCACGATGTGGTAAAAGAGGCGAAAGACGACCTCAAGCAAGACTTGGAAGCCCTCAGCCTGCTGCTACTCGATCGTCCTTATTTAGTTACAAACTACCCCTGCTTGGCTGATTTTGCGGTCGCTGGCTTGAGTATGCTCCTCAAGTTTCCAGAGGGCCCCTACTTGGATATTCCTGAAAGCCTCAAAGGTAAAGGAATTCCTGGCTTAGTGGATAGTAGCATTTACGAAACCTTCTTCAACTGGCGCGATCGCTTCTATACCGAGTATCGCAAACCCTTGTCCTCTCCTACATCAGGAAACGGTTCAACTCCCACATCCATTGAGATTGACTAGGAATAGCTTCTTGTTCAAAACGTCTCTCTAAACTACAACGGATTAGCGACCCCATCTGCCTGACTTTTTACGGGAAGTCCTAAAACTTCCAAATGGGGAGATAAGGGAGACAAGGGGGAGAAATTGCTTCTCCAGCTAACCTTTGTGTGTCCAGCTTACATCTCCTTTGTTCCTTATCTGGATTGCATAGCACCGAGATGAGCTATAGAGTAAGCCGTTCAAGGGATAGCCAGCAGAAGTCAGGGAAATGTCGCAGCATTTTTATCCAATTGTCACTCTTACGTCATATCCCCTGTTTAGGGTGAATATAAAGGTGAATGAATGACGGTGCTCTCTTGTTAGCTAAAAACAGGAGAGCATTTTTTCTTTCGTGGCCAATCACTCTGTATTCTTTTCCTGAAGGCAAAATCCATAAGACTGATTCCTGCCAAAAATGAGTGAACCAGGTAAAGGTACCTGGTTCATAACAGCTTATTCAATACAAATTATCGCTAGGGTTTACAGATGCTTACAGCTTCGACGAACTAGTCTTATATCTTCCTCCATTCTTAGTTCTAGGGTGGTTTGGCTCTGTATTTTAACCGCATTGTTAGCCATTCCTAAAGTTGAACTTTTTGCGTCAACTGGTGCCACAAGTTTAGTTAAAACACGCGCCTTCTTTACTCTCTTCTACAAGCTATTGCGAGCTGTAAGTGGCTCAGGGAGGGAGGCACAGCCCTGAATACCCAGTCTTTTCCGTGCCTGTTATTAATTTAGCAACTCTTCTGAGGTAAGACTAGGCTCTGTTTACATAAATTTGTTTAACTTAAAGTTGTATCATTGAACTTCAGTGAGCCTCATAATCTTATGGAAAAAGTCTGTAGCTGAAGAAAACGCGATCGCTTTCTTAACCTCTGTTTTTCACACATCTTTACAAGGTGAATCAGGATAGGATTCGGGTGGCAAGGCTTAGAGGTGACTGTTGGGAAACAAATAAGCGATCGCTACCGCCCCAGAGAAGATCAGCAGGCTCACCAGCAACAGTTCGATTAATAAGATAGGCAGAAGCATCCTCAAAAATTTTTTTTACTAACGGGTTAGAGGCACGAGATGTTTCAGGTTGGAGCAGTCTAAATCTACAATTGGGTTTTGGAGCTAGTTATAAAGATGTTCAACTAGACGGTTTGGACTAATACCATTTCACGATCAGAGGCTACACATCGATCCCCCCCACCCCCCTTTTAGATCCCCCTCTTCCCTTAAAAAAGGGGAAGCCTCCAGGAGGCTGCGCCATTTGCTTCATGGGGGAGCAAGCAAAGTATGTGTATCAAGCATTTAGAGAATGGGTATAAAAACAAGTTTGATACTCAAGCTAGCCCGATGAATCACTGGGTAGCTTGATGATTCCAGTGTAGAAACCGCTTATGTCTTTGTTGTGTCTATGCTGTTTCTATGCTTTGACACTCTCCGCCCTAGAAGTGCGGAGATTCTTCGTTCATAGACTCAACTTGCCCTAACAAGATTGCTCCAGCCAGAGTAGTGGTCGAATCTCCCGAAGCGTTCGGGTTTAAAACCCAAGTTCCCACATGCCCTGTGGTACTCAAGGCTAATTTCAGGATATTGATGGCTGCATTCCAGTCTCGGTCTAAGACCAACCCACATTTGCAAACATGAGTTCTCGTAGATAGAGATTTTTTAACAACAGCTCCGCAGCTAGAACATTCCTGAGAGGTATAGGCAGGATTGACGGCTACAGTTATCCTGCCAAACTTAATTCCGAAATACTCTAGCCATTTCCTGAATTGATACCAACCAGCATCATTAATAGAAAGGCTCAGACAGTGGTTTTTCACTAAGTTCTTAATCCTCAAATCTTCATAAGCGACCAAATCGTTAGATTGGATGACGCAACGCGCCAGTCTCTTGGCGTGTTCTTCACGTTGCCTACTTATTTTGAGGTGTACTCGCCCTAGCTTATTAATCGCCTTTCTCCGGTTAGCAGAGCCAATCTTTTTTCGAGAAACGCGCCGTTGTCGGAACTTCAGTCGTTTCTCGCCTGCCCGATAAAACCTAGGATTAGGCTCGGCATGACCATTGCTATCAATGTAGAACTCCTTGAGTCCCACATCCAATCCAATGTTCTTTCCTGTCGGCTGAATGTCTACTTGTTCGCCCTCAATCCTAATCAGAAATTGAACGTAGTAGCCATCTGCACGACGTACCAATCTCACCCGTTTTATCTGGTCTAACTGGCAGAAGTTTAAATCCCACGTCCCTTTGAGCTTAAGCTTGCCAATTCCTTTCTTATCCGTGAAAGTGATTTGTTTGCGCGTTTCAGATAAAGTCCAACCTGAAGTTTTGTATTCAACTGAGCGGCAGTTTTTCTGGAACCTTGGGTATCCTTTCTTCCCCGGAATAGATTTTTTGCAATTATCGTAAAACCGAGCTATTGAACTATATGCTCTTTCGATAGCTGCTTGGCAAGCACTAGAATTTAGGGCTTTGACAAAGGAGAACTCTTCTCTGAGCGCTTTACTAAGGCGATACAGGTCTTTCTGTCCCACGCCTTGGTTATCCATCCAGTGACGAATAGCTTTGTTGCGGACAAATTGAGTTGTTCTAATCGCCTCATCTACCGCTGCGTATTGAGTTGTTTTCCCTTGAGCCTTAAACTCTAGGACAAGCATTTTGCGCGGAAAAACCCTACGCAAAAATTTTATCATAAATAAAGTCGCCCTAGAAGGGCAGGGCTTTAAACCCAGTTTTTTGGTAACGCATTCATTCCCCTCACCGCCAAATACACGCTTCGCTATCAGAGATTATGGCGGGAGCCTCCTGGCGGTTGAAGGTGAAAGTTGAAATCAACGGTTGAAGGTAAGATAAGCTTGGCTTGTAGGTAAGCGGTTGCAATGAATTTAGATCAGCCATTAGGCTCAGTTATTCAAGGCTCTCTCTCCGCAGGGTTGGAAGTGCGATTGCACCCTGATGTCTCTGTGGAAGATATGCGCGTGGGCAAGTTTCTTGTTGTACAGGGGATGCGATCGCGCTTTTTCTGTATGCTTACCGATGTCACCCTAGGGACATCTAGCCAACGAATTCTTGCCAATCCTCCTAGTGCCGATGACGAGTTTTTACGAGAAGTTTTGGCGGGGAGTGGCACTTTTGGTACGGTGAATCTGACACCGATGCTGATGTTTACGCCACATGAGTTAAGCAAAAAGCAAAAAGGCGTTGATCTCAATGGGAATAGTTCCTTAGCTTCCCTGCAAGCGCAAAGTAGCGAAAGCATGGAGTTACTCCCTGTTAAGACAATCCCCAGCCACTTCTCTCAGGTGTATGATGCCAGTGAACGGGATTTCCGAGCGGTGTTTGGTTGGGAAGACGACCCCCACAGAAAGAATTTTGCGATCGGTCAACCGCTTGACATGGATGTCCCAGTATGCATTGACTTAGATCGATTTGTCGAACGCAGCAACGGTGTCTTTGGCAAATCCGGTACTGGTAAATCCTTCCTGACTCGGTTACTGCTATCGGGGATTATCCGCAGGCAAGCGGCGGTTAACCTCATTTTTGATATGCACTCGGAATATGGTTGGGAAGCTGTCTCCGAAGGCAAGCAATTCAGTACGGTTAAGGGGTTGCGGCAGCTATTTCCGGGTCAAGTACAAATTTACACCCTCGACCCCGAATCCACCCGACGCCGAGGAGTGCGCGACGCACAGGAACTTTATCTCAGCTACGACCAGATTGAAGTTGAAGATATCATGCTGGTGCGTCAAGAGCTCAACCTTTCTGAAGCGAGTCTAGAAAATGCCATCATCCTCCGCAACGAGTTTGGCAAATCTTGGATTACGCAATTGCTCAATATGACGAATGAAGATATCCAGATGTTTTGTGATGAGAAGCGAGGGAACAAGGCTTCCATCATGGCATTGCAGCGTAAACTGCTACGTCTGGATGAGTTGAAGTATATGCGTAGCGCTTCTCCCCACAATTATGTCGGTCAGATTTTGCAATCACTCGATGCAGGTAAGCATGTGGTGATTGAGTTCGGTTCTCAGTCCAATATGCTGTCCTATATGTTGGCAACAAATGTGATGACGCGCCGCATTCATGGCAGTTATGTGCAAAAGGCAGAAAAGTTTTTGCAAACGAAAAATCCCATCGATCGCCCCCACCCACTGGTGATTACCATCGAAGAAGCGCATCGCTTCCTGGATTCAGCTACAGTCCGCCAGACGATCTTCGGGATTATTGCCCGTGAGATGCGTAAATACTTCGTTACCTTACTGGTCGTCGATCAGCGTCCTTCGGGGATTGATAACGAAGTCATGTCCCAGGTTGGGACTCGGATTACAGCTTTGTTGAATGATGACAAGGATATTGAGGCAATCTTTACGGGAGTATCTGGGGGGCAAAGTTTGCGCTCGGTGTTGGCAAAGTTGGATTCAAAGCAGCAAGCCTTGATTTTAGGTCATGCTGTACCGATGCCAGTGGTGGTGCAAACTCGCCCCTATGATGAAAACTTCTATCGGGAGATTGGGGATATATCTTGGGATGAAATGCCAGATGAGGAGGTGTTTGCAGCTGCTGAGGTGGCTAAGGCGGATTTGGGATTTTAGGGCTATGGGACATGAAAAGTGATGAGCGATTTAGTAGAAGAATTAGATCGCACACCGAAACTTCTAGCGTAAAGGAAGGAATCTTACTTGTCCTTCCCATTCTCCCTCAAGACTACATTCAGCTATCAGCAAGATTTCTTCAATCGCTAGACCAACTGGAACACGACGGCTTACCTCGAACACTCCAGGCATTGATAAATCTGCTTGGATGCGCTCATAAGCAAATTGTGTCATCGTTGCAACGTCGTGAGTTAGGACAACTCGCCCTTGCTGGGCGGCCCATTCTCAAACAGTTGGATCGTCTGCCCGAGATAAGCCTACATCTTGAACACGAACAATATTGACATTTTGATTTTGGCGGAGGGCACCCCGAACAATTTGGTTATTAAAGTTCTCGTCAGCTAAGAATCGCAACATATCAGGTTACTGGAGTTTCTTAACTGGTATTCTATTTCCCCGCTAGTTCCTTAACTGAGCGGATTGCGCCTTGCTAAGCTGTTGTGCATTTAATTTGCAATAACAGCGTCACCTTTGTCTTTAATCTTTCTCTGCCATTTAATAACTAGCTCTCCTTGATTTAACAGTCGCTCTAGCAAAGCCTGTAACTCTTCCACTG
>JBFLZA010000415.1:0-8364 GCA_040756535.1 Cyanobacteriota bacterium | reverse complement strand
TGCATCTGTCCCCCCCCGTGTATCTGGGGGGGTTTGGGGGGGAAAATATCCCCGTTGCACCTTCATCTTGTGTGCCGTCTGCCAAGTGCGAATAATCACTTCACCCACCCGTCCCATTGCCTGAGAGTCAGACGAAATCATGCTGAAGGCACCCAAATCGTGCAAGATATCTTCCGCAGCAATGGTTTCGCGACGAATCCGAGATTCTGCAAACGCCACATCCTCCGGAATGCCTCGATCTAAGTGGTGGCACACCATCAACATGTCTAGGTGTTCTTCGAGGGTATTGAGGGTATAAGGACGAGTGGGGTTGGTGGAAGACGGCAGTACATTCGCTTCACCGCACACCTTGATAATATCTGGGGCATGACCTCCGCCTGCACCTTCAGTGTGGTAGGTATGAATCACTCTGTTTTTGAAAGCAGCGATCGTATTTTCTACGAACCCCGCTTCGTTGAGAGTGTCGGTGTGAATGGCAACCTGAATGTCATACTCGTCAGCAACACTTAAACAAGTATCAATGGCAGCAGGTGTCGTTCCCCAATCTTCGTGTAACTTCAACCCCATTGCCCCTGCTAGGACTTGTTCTACCAATCCTTGAGGTTGACTGCTGTTGCCTTTTCCCAAAAATCCGAGATTGACAGGAAACGCATCTGCCGCTTGCAGCATCCGGTAAATGTTCCAAGGGCCAGGGGTACAGGTTGTGGCATTGGTGCCAGTCGCAGGGCCAGTTCCGCCGCCAAGCATGGTGGTAATGCCCGATGCGATCGCCACTTCAATTTGCTGGGGGCAAATAAAATGAATGTGGGCATCAATTCCCCCTGCCGTGAGAATCATCCCTTCCCCCGCCACCGCCTCAGTACCGGGGCCAATAATAATATCTACATTGTCCTGAATATAGGGATTTCCCGCCTTGCCAATCTTGAAAATCTTGCCGTCTTTAATCCCAATATCTGCTTTAACGATGCCCCACCAATCCAAAATGAGGGCGTTGGTAATCACCAGATCGACGGCACCATCAGCATTGGCAATGGGAGATTGTCCCATGCCATCCCGAATCACTTTACCGCCGCCAAACTTCACCTCATCGCCGTAGGTGGTGTAGTCGCGTTCCACTTCGATCCAGAGTTCCGTGTCAGCAAGACGGATGCGATCGCCTACTGTTGGGCCAAATGTTTCTGCATAAGCACGGCGATCCATGCGATAACTCATCTCTTTTACTTCCCCTTGACGTGAAAAATATAGACCAGCTTCTGTTTTTGTTTAGGAAGAATTTGCTTGACAATTTCCTCTACGTCTGATTTATTTTTGCTACTAGCAATGAGCATTTCTTCAAACAGTGCTATCCAGACATTAGCCAAACTGATTTCTCTGAGTCTTTTGCTATATTTCTTGGCGTAAATCTTACCAATTTCTTGGTAATACAGGAACTCATCGTTGGTTGGTATAAACCAATAGCGGCTTGTATAGGTGATAAAAATGATCAATATCTGGTTCTGGTAGTTGCATCCCTAAAACCTTTTACTTCACACTCGTTTCGTTCGATTCTTGAGAGCACCCTTCTATCTAACGCTGTGTTAATTACGAATTAATCATTATCATCAACTCCTCCCCGGCAACGTCTATTCGTTTAGGGAAAGAATTTTAAATCCCTCGAACGTCATCGGGAAACCATTTCCTTCGGGAGAGGCGCACATTACCCCTACATTCATTGTTTCAATCGGAGTGAGGTAAGCAAGACGTAGCAGGGTATACTGTTCCCCATCTAGAGAATATTGCACTTCTACAGCCGTGCCGCGTCGAGTTATACGTATCCAAAGCGCAGCGGGATTGTGTGGCATGGGTACAACAGACCAATCTGAGTACTTTCGGGTTACTACAGCACTGACTTGTTGTACACCTTCAACGAACTCAATACCACATTTCAGCCAGTTGGCTTCATCCAATCGCACCATGATTCCTGCTTGGTCATACAACTGCCGATACTCACCACTGACTTTCACTTCAACCCAGAAATCTCCTTTCACAGGTTGATAAAAAAAGTGCCCATTATCTCTGATAAAACCATAGTGAGTTTCACGCCAAAAGTCTGTTTTTGGCCCGGAAGTGACGTGGATTTTATCACCCTCGACCTTCCAAACAGGTGGTTCGTTATACCATTCCATCCCTATTACCTCGAGTTTTTAGATGTGAACTGTCACTAAGGAAGGTAAACCTTAAAACTTTAAAGTGTTATTTTTGAAGAGTCAAACGCAAAGGAAAAATGGACTTTTGCAAGAGACCTCCATGAGGTTCCGCTCACAACCAAGGATGAAAATTATCCTCTCCTGACTTGGAGGCTCCTGACTCGGAGACTCCTATTTTCAAGACAGGGAGGTCTAATGAAAACCTCTGCTTTCCTAATTTATTTGTCTATTTTTAGCGATAGTGGGCACAATACGTACAGTTACAGCGTCTAGTGAGCAGATACGGCGTTGCATTCGACAGACAAGTTATGAAGAAATGGTGAAGGGATAAGAGGGAAGGGGTAAATCCTTTCCCCTTTTGCTATGCTCCTCTTGCCGCACGGCTGCCGATGAAGGCAACTTAGTATGAAGACCTTATTGATAGCTAGGTGTACCAAACTGATGAAACTCAGAATTCTGACTTCCGTTCTACTTGTGACTCCATTGTTGTTGTTGGCTAAACCAACTCAAGCAGGAGGCCCCAACCAGCTGAGAATTCTATTTGAAAGTAGGGGGTGTTATCGCTGCGACCTTTCTGGTGCCGACTTATCGCAGAAGGAACTCTCTGGTGTGGATCTCAGACATGCTGACCTGATGCAAGCTAACTTGACTGGTAGCGATCTGACAAGTGCTGATCTGACGCGTGCTGGCTTATACGAAGCGAGGTTAAGTGGTACTAACTTAAGCGGTGCCAAACTCTGGGGAGCTAATGTAGCAGGATCGAGTCTGATTGGTGCTAACATGACTGGCGCTAATCTAGAGTATGCAGACCTAGATGGTTCTAACTTAAACGGTGCTAATCTGACTAGTGCTGACATGAGATCTGCTGAAATCAGAGATGCAGACCTCACTGGGGCGGACTTGAGTGGTGCCAACCTGATGGGAGCCGACTTAGCTGGGACTAAGCTGAATGGCGTCAATTTTACAAATAGCAACCTCTCTGGTGCACATTTTGTCGGTATCGATTGGAAGAAGGTCGTACTGTGCAACACCACTGGTCCTAATGGCAAAGTGTCTAATCGCGATTGTTCATTGTCCAAAAAATGACCCTAACTGTACTAGTGCAAGAAGGCAGAAGGCAGGAGGCAGGAGGCAGAAGGGAATAAAGCTTGTACAGTAAGCTTTTTAACCTTTTTGAACGGGTGGGTTATTTTCGCCACGCTGTACTAGCCTATTCCTCCTACCTTTCGGAAGGATGATACAACGATTGGGTTGAAGCGCTCAAAACAGTCTCTATCCCTACAGATATAGCGTCCCGACTCTTGCTGGGGCTAAGGAACAATAATTTGATCCAGAATGTGTCAGTCCCTAGAGAATTTGGGATAGCTTAGAAGCTCTGGAGCAGTCGTTGATAGGATAGCGATCGCTCCATCAAGGGGGATAGAGTCAGCATGGCCAGAGGCGACCAAATTTACGTCATTAATGAACTCCTGAGTACTCAGGGTGTCTACGAGCATCATGGCATCGACTGTGGGGACGGTAGTGTCATCCATTTACGTAAGCGGAGTGAAACCATTGAACGCACGTCTTTTGCCATCTTTGTCAATGACGCCAAGTCTAAGGTATATGTGAGGCGCTACCAAGCCTGTTTTATTCCAGATGTAGTGGTGCAGCGAGCAGAAAGTCGATTAGGTGAAAGGAATTACAATCTGCTGTTTAACAACTGCGAACACTTTGCAACTTGGTGCAAAATCGGTGTTAATGAAAGTCGGCAGGTCAAAAACTTTATCGGTGCGATCGCAAAACTCAATCCTGAACAGTTGTACACCCCCATTTTGCGATCGTTCAAAACAGCCAACCGGGAGGATGCTCCACAGTTGTTGAACCAAGCGTTAGCCAATATCAAGGTGGCGTGGAATACCATCCAACCCCAATACAACCAATCAGTTGGAGAGGTAGATACCTGGCATCGGGTTGCCGAGCAAGCGCTTAAACAAGGCAGAGAAGATTTAGCGCGTGCAGCTTTGAACAAGAAGCTGTGCTCCAAAAAGCTTGCCACAGAACATAAAGCGCAGTTGGATAAACTAGCCACAATGACAGAAATACTCCTCCGCAACCGCGCTGCTTTATAGCCAATCTATGACTTGTTCAAGACGGCCAGCGCCAGTAGTAGCGATTCCACTGATAAATTCCTTGAATTTCGTACTCGGTACCGTTGTCAAAGCGGATGATACATTTCTGGTACGAGCCGTCTCTATCCGACACTTGAGATAGATTAACAACCGTGCAAGGAAACCACTCGCGACTACAGGGGCCATCATCTTGCACCCATTCCCAAAGTCCATTCGAGACTTCGATGCGATCGCCAACTTTTAGTTTTAAGCTATCTGATGAGGTTTCTGCTTCAAAATATTGCGCTAGATGCTTCGGTTGAACCCGATTGAGCCATTGAGGGCCGTAGCTATCGCGAATGAACTGTACAGAATCTGAGTGGCGATTGTGAAGCCAATCATTAAGTAACTTAATCTTCCAGGGAAAACCCCGTCTTTCCTGTTCCTTCACAAACTGCAATAAAGCTTGGCGCTGTTCCTGTGTCAGTTCATCTAACGGATTGGCTGTCTCGCTTTCCTCGTTGCCATTCATCGATGAGCTTAGCGATTCACGAACTGCTGCCTCACTCAAGACTTGCAGCAAAATTTGTTTTTGTTGGTCAGTCAATGGGCATAAAGCTGCTTCACATTGAATAAAGGCGGCTTGTAAGACAGCTTCAATCTCTGCGGGTGTCATAGCACGTCATCTGAGCACAAGAAGATTACCAATTGAGGCAGTATTGAGCGATGAGCTTATGACTAATATCTCCTGATTAAGGGGAAATGTTCAACATGCTACAAAAAGAACATTTGCTCGCTAATTCGCGGTAAGCTGAGGATTGAAGTTATCGGTAAACTTGATTGGTGCAGTTTATGCGATTTCGAGCTGGATTGGCTACCGCTATTATTTCTTGCCTATTTTGGGTGGTTAGTTGGGTCTTTCCCCCCCCAGCCTTAGCGTTAATCCCGATTGAACTGAAAGACCTTTCTTATCACGAATGTCCTCAAGAGTTAGCTGAAGGGGCTGTTACAGCAGGTTCCGCTAGTGCGGCTAATTGCTTTATCATTACTGGCAAAGCGGTCAATAAATCTGGAAAACCAGTTGTCAATGCGGATATTTTTGGTCGCATTTACGATGCCAATGGTAATCCTGCGATGCAGAATCGCAACCGTTTAGGGTCAATCGATGAAGTCCCACCAGGCATCAGTGACTTTGAAATGAGAGTTTCAGTGGCGGCAAATCAACCCACTCCCCTACAGTTGAAGCTATTCAAAGCTTCTGGCTTTACGGGTAAAGTTCGTCGATGAAGCGGTAGAGTCATGTTTTCCTAATATAAACCTTTAACTCAACCGCACTTCATTGAAGCACTAAAGTTCAGGAGGGGTAAAAATCCCCTTCTGAACAACATCTTGAGTTCTTTTTAACCCCTGTCCCTATGCCCTGCAAAAGATTTGGGTGTAGATAAATATCAGGATAGAGCTAAAGGCTACCGAGCAACGATGCCAGGACGTTCAACACGATAATTGCCAAGATAGGCGATAAATCCAGACCTCCCAGAGGTGGAATGAATGAACGGAAAATGTTGAGGTAAGGGTCTGTAATCGGGCTTAAAAAGCTCTCGATTTGGTTCATCCAACTAACCGTGGGAAACCACGTTAAAAGAATTCGGACGAATATTAAAAGTAGATAAATGTTGAGAAAGTTAGCGAGACTGTTAGTCAGCAAGTCTGTTGCAGAAGTCATGGATGGAAAGCGTCCTTAGCTAAATAGTGATGACTGGTTGCGCCTTGAAGTAAGTTTAACGGATATCATCCCGTTCCGGATTCCCCCTGCTGGGTTAACAACCACTAAACCAAAGCAAGGGAACCCTAATAGAGCTTCGGTTTAAGGTTCGATTGATCGTTCCAAGTCTACTCGCTCGGTGCTGCCATTCACCTTACCGAGTTGTAGGCGAACATCGTCAATCGCCGTATTCAGTTGAGCGATTTTATCCTCCAAACTGCGACGTGCCGCTTCAATCCTTTCTTCTGAATCGGGTTGACGTTTTCTACCCTTGAGTACCTTCGCTTCTGGGCGTTTGGTATTCAGTAACGGTTGTTCAGCTCCCTCTTCGTCAACATCGCGTTGAGCCACAACTAGTGCGCCAATGACTCCACCCATTAATCCGCCGACTATAGCTCCAGCTAAAAATCCGCTTGCAAAACCATCGCGCTGACTCATTGTTCTCTTATACCCTTGATTTTTTAATACGCAACTTTACTCAAGATTAACGGTTTGCCGCCCCCCCTGCCCACCAAGGCGGACAGGGAAAAGTGGAATATTAGGAGAAGCGTCATGTGCCAAAAGAGCGATCGCCTGCATCTCCTAATCCAGGAACTATATATCCTTGAGAACTCACCGTTTCATCAATGGTCGCGGTATAAATCGTTAAACTTGGATAACTCGCACTGAGCTTTTGCAAAGCAGGTGGAGCGGCAACCACACTAATAATCCGGGTTAAGGCAGGATCGACCCCACGCTTCGTTAATTCTGCCATTGCCATCATGATTGACCCACCGGTTGCCAGCATGGGTTCAGTAATGAGAATGCGTGTATCGGGCCTAAACTGATCGGGTAATTTATTCAAATAACAGCTCGCTTGTAGCGTTTCCTCATTTCGTACCAAGCCAAGATGGTAAATAGACGCCAACGGCAGCAACGTCTGAGCCCCCTCTAATAACGCCAGTCCTGCCCGTAAAATGGGCACGACCACCAAAGGTATATCAGGATTCACCATCGTCGCTTTATAAGGAGCTAGAGGGGTCTGGATATCAATCTCCTCTGTTGGCAACCAATCGCGAATGGCTTCATACGTCAACCACCGACCCAACTCCGTCATTGCCGTTTTGAACAGAGGCGAAGGCGTAGAAATCTCACGAGCAACACCTAACCAATGCTTGATTAGGGGATGAGGGGGGACGTAGACACGCAGTTGGAGAGTCATAAGAGGCTTGAGTTCAAGAAGACGACAGCTTAAAGTCCTGAAGAATAAATGATAACTGAGTTCGATCGCACAATTTTGAAAATGCTCGAAGCTACCAGAGCCAAGTGATTGATCCACTAAGGGCTTACTCCCTTCCCAGTCTAAGAATATCTATATGAGAGAGCTGGGGAAGCTCCCGGAAGCTGGGGGAGAGGAAAAGACATAATCTTGTGGCGGGAAGGGAATAACTTGACTCAAAGGTCAGGACTGTGGGGGTTTCGTCATTAGAACAGCGAGTCCTTACTGGCAGTTATTGCAAGTAAATCCTATTAGTATTGACATAGTTTTTCAACAAGGATATATTAACTTTCAGTGTTCTCCTCTCATTAAGGATCGGCAGGTGGAGCCAGTAAGCAAGAGCGGACTGGCATCCACTTTATTTTTTTAGGGAGTGATAATTGACTCGTCTTGCGTCAAGAAACGTTAGACTCAGATTCGTTACATAATTTATAAACTTGCTGATTCCATGCCTGCTGTTTCTCCATCTCGCTCAGTGAGCCATCAATCTAATTCAGTTTCAGAGACATCGGTATTTGATGCGATTATCATTGGTTCTGGTATTGGGGGCTTGGTAACAGCCACTCAGCTAGCAGCGAAGGGGGCAAAGGTACTGGTACTAGAACGCTACCTCATCCCTGGCGGCAGTGCAGGTTACTTTGAACGAGAAGGCTACCGATTTGATGTCGGGGCGTCGATGATTTTTGGCTTTGGTAAGAAAGGAACAACAAACCTGCTGACTAAAGCCCTTAACGCTGTAAACGTCAGCCTGGAAACGATTCCCGACCCCGTGCAGATTCACTACCACCTGCCTACAGGGTTAGAGGTAAAAGTCCACCAGGACTATGAGAAATTTTTGCAAGAACTAACGATTTACTTCCCCCATGAACGGGAGGGAATTCGCAAATTTTACGACGAATGCTGGAACGTCTTTAACTGTCTGAACGCGATGGAGTTGCTGTCTTTGGAAGAACCCCGTTATTTAACACGGGTCTTTTTCCAACATCCCTTCGCGTGCTTGGGGTTGGTGAAGTACTTGCCTCAGAATGTCGGTGACATTGCCCGTCGGTACATTAAAGACCCTCAGTT
>JBFLZA010000414.1:0-8366 GCA_040756535.1 Cyanobacteriota bacterium | reverse complement strand
TATGTATTTTCCTCTCCCCCAGCTCCCCCAGCTCCCCCAGCTCCCCCAGCTCTCTCATATAGATATTCTTCGAGTGGGAAGGGTTCCCTGTTCCCTGTTCCCTGTTCCCTGTTTTGGCTGAACTTTAATTTTTGAGTTAGTGGCTGGGAAATGGCTAGCCGTAGCAGCTAGATTAGAGGAGATTCGGTCTTCAAGGAAACAAGCGCCAAATGCTGCAAGCCGAACAGACTTTACACGATCGCTATCAACTCAAACAAAGATTGGGACAAAATGCAGGGCGTCAAACTTGGTTGGCTCAAGATTTGCACGCTAGTCCCGCTGAATCTGTAATTGTCAAGCTGCTGGCATTTGGTGGCGAGGTGCAGTGGGATGACTTAAAACTGTTTGAGCGGGAAGCGCAAATATTAAAGCAGCTCAATCATCCCCGAATTCCTAGGTATCGAGATTATTTCTCTATTGATGATCGCGCCCTTTGGTTTGGGTTAGTGCAGGAGTATATTCCCGGTACTTGTCTCAAGGAGTTACTCAATCAAGGGAAACGCTTTTCAGAGCACCAAATTCGTCAACTCGCTGAGGAGGTTTTGCAGATTCTGAAATATCTGCATGAGCTGAATCCATCGGTGCTGCATCGGGACATTAAGCCTAGTAATTTAATCTTAGGTGAGGACAAGCAGGTTTATTTAGTTGATTTTGGGGCTGTGCAAGACAGAGCAGCAAAAGAGGGCGCTACATTTACCGTCGTGGGAACTTATGGCTACGCTCCGATGGAACAGTTTGGCGGCCGAGCCATTCCTGCATCTGACTTGTATGCACTAGGAGCCACGTTGATTCATTTGCTCACCGGGACGGCACCTGCTGATTTGCCGCAGCAGAATTTACGCATTTGCTTTAAGGATAGGGTGAGTCTCAGTCCTCATGTGGTGAGCTGGATTGAGAAACTGACAGAACCTGCTCCAGAAAAACGATTCAAAAGTGCGTCTATTGCTCTGTCTGCTTTGGAATCAGGCATGGTGATCAATAATACGACTACAAGCAGTCAACTGATCAGACCCGCCCCAACTGCATTTGTAAATAATTCGGGATGTGGTGGAGTATTGGATGATCGAGTGCCAATACCTGATGAAATCAAGGGATGGAATTGGGGTGCTTTTTTGATGCCTTGGATGTGGCCTTTCACCAATCAGGTTTGGATTGGGCTTTTCGCCCTCGTGCCCCAAATTGGATGGTTTGTAGCGATCGCATTAGGAGCCAAAGGCAATGAGTGGGCTTGGAAAAGTAGAAAGTGGCGGAGTATTGAACAGTTTAAAGCCCATCAAAGAGGTTGGGCGATCGCGGGGATTTTGTTTGGGATACCGGCAAGTTTACTGTTGTGGATGGCAGTAGCTGCTTTCTTGATGATGAGTTTTTGAGGCTCGATTTTACGGATTGCCATCTCAGCTATCAGTACATTAGTAGAAGCTAGATTGCCATTAATTGGTCTTTAAGGAAATTAAGACTCGGTGCTGCAAATACAACAGGTCTTACAAAATCGCTATCAACTCACACAAAAGCTCGGGCAAAATGCGGGGCGTCAAACCTGGCTTGCTGATGAGTTGCAGTCATCATCACATGAATCTGTAATTGTCAAATTTCTAGCATTTGGCGGTGAGGTACAGTGGGATGACTTGAAACTGTTTGAGCGGGAAGCGCAAATATTAAAGCAGCTCAATCATCCCCGGATTCCCAAGTATCGGGATTATTTCTCCATTGATGATCGCTCCCTTTGGTTTGGGTTAGTACAGGAGTATATTCCCGGTACTTGTCTCAAGGAGTTACTCAATCAAGGTAAACGTTTTTCAGAACAGCAAGTTCGCCAAATTGCTGCGGATGTTTTAGAAATTCTGATTTATCTCCACCAATTAAATCCGTCGGTACTCCATCGGGATATTAAACCCAGTAATTTAATCTTAGGTGAGGATAATCAGGTTTATTTAGTTGATTTTGGAGCAGTACAAGACCGAGCGGCACAAGAGGGAGCCACCTTTACCGTAGTAGGAACTTATGGTTACGCTCCCATGGAACAGTTTGGTGGTAGAACAGTCCCCGCATCTGACTTATATGCACTGGGAGCCACGTTGATTCATTTGCTCACAGGTACTGCACCGGCTGATTTACCCCAAGACGATTTACGTATCCAGTTTAGTGACAAGGTTAACCTCAGTCCCGATTTTATAGCTTGGATTGAAAAACTCACCGAACCCTCCCTGAAACGGCGGTTTAGCACAGCAAAGCAAGCACTGGTAGCACTACAATCGGGTTCAATTGTCGATTCTCTCGTTGAGAGTTCCATTCCCTCTAAACAGCCTTCTCCTTCCTCTAGTGGAACACTGCGTCCGCCTGATTGGACGCGGGTTCGAGTGAATAAGTCTCCTGAAAAATTGCAAATTATCGTCCCCGATCGCAGAACAAAAGGCAACGAAGGAATCTACCAGCTAGGCAGTTATCTGGCGTTTTTCATCGCGTGCATACTGTGGCTCGTGATGAAGATAGGGACGCCTGTCATTGGCTTGCCGTTTTTGGCAGTCCTAGTTGTTTTATCCATCAAAGCGATACGGTTTTATTACCAGCTCACTTATGTGGAGTTTAACCGCCATCTCAACCGTTTTGAACTGGAATGGCGATGGTTCGGTCATACGATCACTCGGTATAAAGGAGCAATTTCTCAGATTTCGTACATCTGCTGCCACAGCAGCAGAGGGGGTTCAAAAGTTCTGATCACAGGCATTGACCCTTATTCTTTTGGTCAAGGATTGAGTGAAGTTGAGTGTGCTTGGCTAGCTCAAGAAATCCAAACTTGGCTGAATCTGAGGTAAAGGGGAACGGGGAATTGGGAACTGGGAATTGGGAATTGGGAATGGAACAACTTCGGAGTTAAGGGGTTTGTATTGTTTACTCCTGGGTTCCATCGTCAGAATCTCCCACATAGATAGGTGGAATGTTTCATGCGGGGGAACAGTTCATTTGTGAAACCTACCCTATTGCCCTTCCCCTTTCCCCTTTTCCCTAAATCGGTGTGAGAATAGCCTCAGAACCAAGGGGAACAGCAGAATTCACCAAAGTTAAAAGGGGCCCACTCTGCTCAGTGCCATTGACAGCTAAGTCGCTGTGACACAGGTAAACCCGCTCACCAGCACGAGCCAATAAATCACGCAAAATTCGCTGTAACCGTTCGTTATCGGCATTGATTTTATCTTCTTCTGTCAAAGGAAGTCCCGACCATTCCTTGA
Organism: Cyanobacteriota bacterium; assembly: GCA_040756535.1. GTDB lineage: Bacteria > Cyanobacteriota > Cyanobacteriia > Cyanobacteriales > Coleofasciculaceae > JBFLZA01. The sequence continues at coordinate 5,100 of JBFLZA010000414.1, read as the reverse complement.
GAAATAAGTCCGCTCCGAACAGGGTAGCCGCACCGCCACTCAGCCAAAGAGGGGAACCAGCATCGAGCCAGAAGTGCCAACGGTGGAAGCGGCGACTAGCACGGTATTGAAAGATTGTTGCTAGAACTACGGCATTGTTAGCGGCTGTTGGGAGGCGGCGGACAGGGTAGGGATTGGCGGTAACGGTACCGCGACGCAGGAGTTGAAGAAATTGGGCAATGGTGGTGTGAGGTGGGGTATCCGCCTTGCCTGGAAGGTTAGATTGAGTTGAAGGTTGCAGGTTATCTTCTAAACTTGGGCTACGCCCCGCTGTGCTAACAACTTTCAATCTGCTAACTTTCAACTCTTGACGCAGGCGTCCATCCACTTCCCAATAGTGTTGAGCGGTTTCCATCAGTTCCCGCAGTGCGGCAATGGCTTCATAAGGTAAGTTACTGCCATTCCACAAAAATTTCTGAATCGCGCGATCGAGAACCACGACGCAGGAGGGAATTAGACCTTGTTGTTGTTGCGATCGCTGTTCCTCTAACCACGCTACAATCTCCGAATAAGCTGCTGTTGCCCGATGGCCCAATCGATCCCAGCGGATAAAAGACTCCACTGGCAGTAAACGGGGGTGTTCGGGGTCGGGAGAATAGCAGTAATCCGCCAATAAACCCGCACGAACTGGGTCAATATGGGGGATTGGGGATTGGGAATTGGAAGTTGAAAATTGAGAACTCCCCGCGTCCCCGCGTCCCCTAGTTCCTGCGTCTCCCAGTCCCCAGTCTCCTGGTTTTTGACTCAAGACAACCAGCATTTCGGCGATCGCATCTCGATCCACTAAGCGCCCCAAACCCGGATAAACCAGTGCCAAAAGCGTCAACAGTGCCCGAATCATGGGTGAACTGATGAGTGGACGCTGAGCGTTGAGCGGTTCTACAGGTATCCCTTGCTTGGTGAGAATATCAGTAAGAACGTAACGAGCTATGTCATCCAATCCGGGTGCAATGACGGCAATCTCTCCCGGTGCCACACGTCCCGATTTTACGCCTTCAATAATCGTCTGAGCAGTTTGCCGTAATAAGGCAGCACGGGAAGTCGTTTGCATCGACTGCACCGACTCCGGTAGACTCGCCATAAACATCGGGTTGCTGACTAAGTCTACTGCTACCTCTCCTAGTTCTGCTACAGAGGGGACTGGTGTACCCGTCAAGGTTTCTATCTGACAGCGTCCTGCCAATCCTTCAAGATAGTTAGGGTCTGCATTTAGCCCCAAGCGTACCTTTCCATCAGGATTATAGGTAAAAACGCCAACCGCTCCTTGGTCTAATAAGATATCGAACAAGTCCCTTGCTATGCTCGGATAATCATCCACATCATCCGCCAGCAAGGCCCGATATCGCTGATGCAAATGCTGCTGATACGTTGGATCAGGTAAGAGATGACGCCAATACAGTTCGCAGATAATTCCATACGTCAGCAATCCCCGCTCCAAGCACCAGTGCCGCCAGTCTAAAAGCATCAGTCCTACAGCGTCCCACACTTCCGGCGTTCCCTCTTGTTCGAGGATACCCTCTTGGAGAATGGAAGGAATGTCCTCAATCGGTGTTCCACTTACTGCAGCTAGCAGCAACAAGTCCAAGAGGCGGCGAACCTTGGTATATTCATTTGTCCCTGGTAGCTGTAAACTCCATCGCTCGATTTCTTGCCGCCATAGCACTGTTGCCAACTCTTGCTCCGTTTCTGGCCGCAACCGCAACGGAAACTGCGCCTTTAAGTTCAACCGTTGGACTAACAGTGGCCAAAACAGCATCACCTCATCTTGAAAAAAACCCAAAGGGGTTTTAGCGCGAATAGGATACCGTCCCTGTATCGTTGTTGTCAGCTGCTCTGCAAAATCTCGTCTATTATCGTCATTCGCTGCAAAAACTAATATAGCTGGAGCCATTCTGCGATCGCGACGACTTATCGGGGAAACTGGGCGGAAAATTTGATTTGACCAACGCTTCTGTTCAACCCATTGTCGAAACTGAGTCACAAGGCGAGTTGTCTTGCCAGTGCGAGTTGACCCAGTTATCCAAATTGAATTAGAATCCACAAAATTCTCCTTTTGGTAATTTGTTAAGATACTACGTACACTAGATTTAAGAGTTCGTGTTGTTGAAAGTGCCTCCAAAGCACTAGCGATACATTCTGTTGTTCAAACAGCTATTTATATGAATCTCCAATCTATCCTACGCTCTGCCAATCAATGGTTTTTGAATACTCCTGAAAGAGCTTTAGACCAAGCTTACAAAGCTGCCTTAAAGATTAAGGCAATTGAAGATGAACACTTCCATGGTAAAAAAATATCTTCCGAATCTGACGAACACTGCGACAGTGTCGTTTCTTATTTTGAGACTGACCTCAAGCAATATTTAAAAACGATTAAAGTTAGACTAGCAGAATTTAAAAGTAGTCGCTCTGTAGTCCTGAGTTCCGAAAAAAACAAAGTAATAAATAGAAATTATAATGATATTAATAATTCTGTCTTTGAACTGAGTGAACAGAAGTCAATTATTATTGAAAAATTAGATTTTATCGATCAAGTTTTAAAAAGATATTCAGAAAAAGAAACTTCATCTAAACCTTCTTATTTCTTGGTGCCTTTATCTCAAGCCCAAGAGCGCGATCGAGAAAAGCAAGTTATTAAATCAGAAAAGCAAATTATTCAATCAGATGTCAATAAACGACTGGCAGATAACGCCAAGAATGAAGCTGAACCTTTACAAAGAGATATTGAATATAACAAGGGTGTGGTAACTGATATTGAGACAGTATCCGATAAAACGGGTGTGTTACCTCGCTCAATTTTAAGAACATTCACAAGAATCCAACAAGAATTAGATCCCAAAGCAGAAGAAGAAGTCGTCAGAAACTTTCGTAACTCTAAGCTCAAAACTATAATTTCTTTTAAATTTATATTAACTTTGATAATCGTTCCTATATTAACTCATCAAATTGCAAAAACTTTTATTATTGGCCCAATCGTAGATCATTTTAGAACTGAAGAACAAGCTGGAGTCTTTTTAAATCTTGAACTGGAAGAAGAAGCTTTTGGAGAGTTAAGGAGATTTGAGGAAGAGCTAAAATTCAAAAGCTTAATTGGATTAGCTCCTAGAATTTCTTCTGAGGAGATGGAGGAGCGAGTTAAAGAAAAAGCTGTTGAAATAGCAGAAGATTTTCGTGACCTGGGTAGTAATGCCATTAAAAATATTTTCTCAGATCTGTTATCGATAGCTGCTTTTTGCTTGGTAATTTTCAACAGTAAGCAAGAGATTGTGATTTTCAAATCATTTATAGATGATATCATCTACGGTCTGAGCGATAGTGCAAAAGCTTTTATCATTATTTTGTTTACTGATATCTTTGTGGGATTCCACTCTCCCCATGGTTGGGAAGTTATCCTCTCAGGAATTTCTCGACATCTAGGACTGCCAGAAAATCACGATTTTATATTTCTGTTTATCGCGACGTTTCCAGTTATTTTGGATTCCGTATTTAAGTACTGGATTTTCCGTTATTTGAATCGAGTATCTCCTTCCGCTGTGGCCACCTACCGAAACATGAACGAATGATGCTTGTCAGTGAAAATAATCTATCTGTGTGTATCTGCGTTCAATTTGCTGCCTAGGATTTGTGCAAGAAGTCTGTTATTTTTAATAGCGCTAATGCTGCACCCTCCCCAAAAAAGACAAAAAGGGCAGACACTTGCATCTGCCCTATCTAATCTTCAGGAAATTTGTTAATAAAAACCCTTAAGTCAGTGCTTCAAGCTATCACCACACTGTCTAAAAGATCTTTAATTTATTTCTCAAACAACCTTAAAGAGCCTTTTTATTTACCTGTAGCATCTTCTAATTTGTCTTGCAGTATTCCTTCAATGGTCTCACCTTGCGAATTTGTAGGGCTCTTCATCTTGTCGATATCAGCGGCTCCCTGAACTGCATTAATACGACCCTCATTGGCTCTTTCTATGACTTTTTTACCAGAGAGCAAATCTTGATCTCCCTCTCTGATAGCAGTTTTTTGAGCTCCTTCTTCAATACCAAGAAGCTTATCTTCACCCTTTGTTGGGTCACTCGCTTGTGCAGGCTTGTCGGACGCAAAAGGATTGGGTAGATCGAGACTGTAAGCAGGTGTTGCGTTGGAGAACAGTATCACAGCGAAAGCAAATGCAGCTACAAAAAGACGCAATGAACGCCACAGAGCAGACAAGTTAAGACCGATAGATTTCATAAAGAACTTCTCCTATTTGGGGGATTTTTGGTCAATTCGGGTGATTTTCCCGTTTGAATCTCAGATATCCAACTACATTTACTTATTTATCCAAATTCTTCACCTTAGCTCATCTACACCTAGGTAGATCTGTAAGGTAGATTTAGATTAAGGATTGTATATACGAAGCAGCAGTTCACAACGTACTCCCTTCGGGAGAAGCTCTTCTACGCGCAGCGTTCTGGGCAGGAGTAGAGATAAAAATCCTTATTCCTTCTGCCCTAGAGTCTCCTGCCTTTTTCAATCGCTCACTAGAAACTCAATTTGCGGCACTAACGGGTCTTGAACAATACCGACACCAGCAAACCCCCATCGTTGCAGCAAGTTTTTAATTTGAGAGCCGGAGGCTGACTCGACAGCAAAGTGGTCAGCGACATCAACGCCGTGAGTATTGAGATAACTGAGGGCATCAAAGTGTTCGCGAAACATTAATAGATAAGCTGCCCCCGTGTCTCGATCGCCACCGTTGGGTTTAGCCACTAGATAGCGACCATCAGCTCTAGAAAGAATCAGGTAATAGATTTGGGAGAACATGGCAGGATACGATCGCGCGTCACTGGATTTTGGATTTTAGATTTTGGATTTTAGATTTTGGATTGTCCCCATAGATGAACCCAGGGGCTTGCAAATGCAAGGATTTTAGATTTTGGATGGGATTTTAGATTCAAAAATTTTGGATTATCCCCCTGGATTCATCCAGGGGCTTGCTGTTTCAATCCAAAATCCTTGCATCGCCAATCTAAAATCGGCTTGGTCAGCTATTTGAGATTTTCCAAACGAATTCGTGGATCGACGAATTTC
>JBFLZA010000413.1:0-8382 GCA_040756535.1 Cyanobacteriota bacterium | reverse complement strand
TCAGTTCCCCCATGGGACGCTGATCAAGTTTTTGGGCGATCGCTTTTTCCCTAATACGCCGGAAGCGTTCTCCATCAGGAGTTTTGGGGATGTCTTCGCTTAGAGTTTGGGTATGTAGCTGAGTAGTTGATAGGGTATCGATGGGGGAGGAGGGAATGCTGAGTTCAGAGGATTTTGGAGTTGGAATTTCGGAGTTGAGATGATTCCGATGGGTAATTTCGGAGTGAGGTTTGTCCTTGGGCTGATTAGGGTTAGTGAGTATCTGTCGTTGAGTAAGGGTAGAGGCAAGGAGAATGGGTTGATTTTCCCTAGCGTGAGAGGGAAAACGCGAAGTAACATCAAGGGTGATGGCACAAAGCACACCACCGCTAGTTGCGATCGCAACTCCTACTATGGCTAGCCCAAAGCGTTTTCTCATTTTAGGTCTTACTCCTCTCCCCTCTCGCTAGCATCCGTTTTACCCTCGGTTAGCTTAGCAGAAGTAGACGCTTGGTGAGAGAGAAAAGTTCGGCCTCGAATTTCCCGTCGAGCAGGGAAAAAACAAGGGCTAAGATTAAACGCGATCGGGTAGGCTAAGCTACAGGTCATTTAGTGAGGAGATAATTTCTTGAGGCAGCTTTACTTCTTAGTTCCTGGCACAGGTAGCAAATTTGCCTGTGGGGGCCTTTGGGCGGAGTTAAAAACCCTTAATCTCGCGAAGCAGGTTTGTAGCGCTGATGTCGTGACTTACCGCCAACGAGAAGAAGGTACGCTTTTCCTAGAGGATTTGCTTAAGGAAAAAAATTTGGATGATGTAATTTTTGTCATTAGCTGGGGATTTGATGTTGCCAAGCTTGTGGCAAAACTCAAGCCATACAATGTTGTGTACCATGCCCATAGTGCAGGATATGGATTTAAGCTTCCTGCAAGTATTCCCATCATTACAGTGAGTCGAAATACGATGGGATACTGGGGGCAAAAATCGCCCAATTCTCTCATTTACTATTTACCCAATCAGATTTCGGATGAATTTCAGAATCTAAACATCGACCGGGATATTGATGTTTTAGTCCAAGCTCGGAAGTCATCTGAATATTTACTCCAAGAATTAATTCCCGACTTGCAGAAGCAATGTAATGTTAAGGTTGCTGATTCTTATGTGGAAGATATAGCAAAATTGTTCAATCGAGCTAAAATTTATCTCTACGACTCTGCTGAATACTGGGCACAACAGAGGGTAAGCGAAGGATTTGGACTGCAACCCTTAGAAGCTCTTGCCTGTGGCTGTCAGGTTTTTTCTAGTGTTAATGGTGGGTTGTCTGATTACTTAGATCCTGGATTTAATTGCTATAAAATAGCCGGATATTCAAAGGAATATGATATACAACGTATTTTGACAAGGATAGAAAATCCATCATCAATTTCGCTATCTGAACAGCTATTTGAAGAATATAGAGCAGAAAATATTATTAACCGTTTTCAAATTATTCTGGATGAAATCAACGATTTTTTTTATCATAAAAAGCATTATTCTTCTAACATCAAAGATTTGACAAGAAGGCGTCTGGCTGAATTATTGACTAAGAAGATAGTCGCCAAGGTGCAGAAAAAATATTTGAGCGGCAACAATTAAATTATCAATTATGAATGCTGAATTATGAATTAAGTATTCATGCATTTAGAAAAGGCAAGCGATCGCCTCTGAGTCCCGCAATCAAATTTGCGATCGCCATATTTGCCATTTTTACGCAGTCATACCACATATAGTTGGATACAGTTGGAATAATGCGTTACGCTCCGCTAAAAGATCCTACACATAGAGGCTTTGCATAAGTCCTGTGATACCATGTCCGGTTAAACACCCCTAATTAATATATGTAGGGGCTATATGTAGGGGCGGGTTTATGCAATAAATTAGCTTGGTACACCGATAATTCTCAATCAAAACCCGCCCTTCGAGTTGGTTTTATTAGGCTTAATCAGCCGGACATTATATGAATACAAAAAACAGGCTGTACCACCGCACAACCTGTTATAGATTAAACATCTAGTGTTTAAATTAGCTAGACTGAGTCGTCAGCAACTCCGCAGGCAAACGCTTGAAGGCAAGGCGCTCGTTTTCGACATCCACAAAGATGGTGTCACCGTCGTTAAACTCACCTCGCAGGATGGCTTTAGCGATTTGAGTTTCCAGTTCACGCTGAATCGCTCGCTTGAGGGGACGTGCGCCGAAGACAGGGTCATAACCCACTTCTGCCAAGAAGTCGAGGGCGCTGTCGGAGAGCTTCAGCGACATCTTCCGGTCAGCAAGGCGCTGTTCTAAACGCTTGACTTGCAACTGGACAATGTAACGCAACTGGTGTCTTTGCAATGGATGGAAGATGATAATCTCGTCAATCCGGTTGAGGAACTCTGGACGGAAGCTCGTCCGCATCGCGTCCATTACCCGATGCCGCATCTCATCGTACTGGGACTCTTCACCGGCAACATCCATAATATACTGAGAACCGATATTGCTGGTCATGATGATCACACTGTTCTTGAAGTCTACCGTGTGACCTTGAGCATCGGTAACGCGACCATCATCGAGGATTTGCAGCATCACGTTGAAGACATCAGGATGCGCTTTCTCAATTTCATCGAAGAGAATCACGGCATAAGGACGGCGACGAATGGACTCGGTGAGTTGACCCCCTTCTTCATAACCTACGTATCCCGGAGGTGCACCAATGAGGCGGGAGACAGCGTGCTTCTCCATGTACTCCGACATATCAATCCGCACTAAGGCATCTTCCGTGTCGAACAGATAGGCGGCAAGCGCTTTCGCTAGTTCCGTCTTACCTACACCAGTGGGGCCGAGGAAGATAAAGCTAGCGGTTGGGCGATTGGGGTCAGATAAGCCCGCACGCGCTCTTTGGATGGCATCGGCAACGGCAGTAACCGCTTCCTCTTGACCAACAACCCGTTGGTGCAACTCATCTTCAAGGTGCAACAGCTTCTCTTTCTCCGACTCAACCAGCTTGCTGATGGGAATACCCGTCCACTTAGAAATGATTTCCGCAATATCGGCTTCGGTGACTTCTTCCCGCAGCAGTGACTTGCCACTGGTTTGACTTTCTGAGAGTTGTTTTTCAGCCTCTCCCAGGGATTTTTGCAACTCGGCTAATTTGCCGTATTTTAGCTCAGCGGCTTTGTTGAGGTTGTATTCGCGCTCAGCTTGCTGAATTTCTACATTAACTCGGTCAATCTCTTCTTTAATGCCTTGAATGCGTTCAATCACGTCTTTTTCAGACTGCCATTGAGCATTTAAAGCACGTTGGTCTTCTTTGAGGTCAGCGAGTTCTCTTTCTATGCGTTCTAAGCGCTCTCTGGAGGCAGGGTCGCTTTCTTTTTGCAGCGACAGCTTCTCCATTTCTAGTTGAAGGATTTTGCGATCGATTTCATCGAGTTCTTCGGGTTTAGAGGTAATCTCCATTTTCAGCCGTGCGGCGGCTTCGTCTACTAAGTCTATCGCTTTATCAGGGAGGAAGCGATCGCTAATATATCGAGTAGACAGGGTAGCGGCAGCAACTAAGGAACTGTCAGAAATCTTAACCCCGTGGTGGACTTCGTAACGCTCTTTGAGTCCCCGTAGGATCGAGATGGTATCTTCTACACTGGGCTGATCGACGTATACTTGCTGGAATCGGCGTTCTAATGCCGCATCTTTCTCGATGTACTTGCGGTACTCATCTAGGGTGGTGGCACCGATACACCGCAACTCGCCTCTAGCCAACATCGGTTTGAGCAAGTTACCGGCATCCATTGCACCTTGGGTTGCACCTGCACCGACAACAGTGTGGATTTCGTCGATGAATAGGATTATTTGACCCTTGGAATCGGTGACTTCTTTGAGAACGGCTTTTAATCGCTCTTCAAATTCACCTCTAAATTTAGCTCCTGCAATCAATGATCCCATATCTAGGGCAATCAGTTTCCTATCCTTGAGAGATTGGGGAACATCACCGGCAACAATACGCTGTGCTAATCCTTCGGCAATTGCCGTCTTACCAACTCCAGGTTCTCCAATGAGTACCGGGTTGTTTTTGGTACGGCGAGAAAGGATTTGAATCGTGCGACGAATCTCGTCATCCCGCCCAATTACGGGGTCAAGTTTCCCTTCACGAGCGGCTTGTGTCAAGTCACGTCCGTATTTTTCCAGTGCTTCGTACTTGCCTTCTGGGTTTTGGTCGGTCACGGTCTGGTTGCCTCGAATCTGGGTAATCGCGTTTCTGAGCTTGGCTTCATCTAGTTTAAATTCTTGAAACAAACCTTTACCAAAACGGTCATCTTTGGCAAAAGCCAGCATTAGATGCTCGATGGAGATGTAGTCGTCTTTGAACTCTTTGCGATAGGACTCCGCTCGATCTAATAGAGTATCAAGGCTGCGTCCGAGATAGACAGAACCACTGCTACCGGAAACTTTGGGCTGGCGCTGGATAAAGGTATCTGTATGCTCGCGTACTCGCTGCACAGGCACCTCAAGCTTTTTGAAGATGCTAATAGCTAGCCCTTCTTGCTCCAGCAGTGCTTTCATTAAATGTTCGCTTTCGAGCTGTTGTTGTTGGGCAGCTTTAGCAATATCTGGGGTGCGGACAATCGCCTCCCAGGCTTTTTCTGTAAATTGATTAGGGTTAGTAGGTTGCATGTTGAATCGTCTCTTTACTCTTTAATACATAATTTTTGTAACTACAGTCATTCTAAAAACTTAGGATGCAATGGCTAGATCGGTGTTCACGTCTTCCTTTGGGAGTATTGCCGTCCTTTTTTCGCTCCACTTCGTTGTGCTTCCAATGACAACAGGCTTTTCAAACACGCTCTTAGCAGGGTAAGATAGCTTGCTTTCTCTTGAGCGATCTAGAGTTATAAGTTAAATGGGAGCGCCCCACGAACGCTTGCAAGCTCCCGTTATAGATGAAACAAACGCACAAGCGCTTGTAGGGGAGAAGCATTTGGGCGACTCACTTAGTTAAAGGACCAAGTGGTTGGTATCCAAATGCTTCGCCCAATCTCAACGAAAAGTGTTTTTTAAGAGCGTTGCACCTTTCTCGTGAAACACTGACCTCTTGCAGGCGAATAATTTGTCGCAAGCAGTTCAAAGTTATACTTTAAAGATTAGGTGAGAAGCGGGGAGGTGAGATTCGGTGAGTGACTCCTGTGTAACGAATGACCCCTCTCCAGCTTACGAAGTAGATTTTTATGCCTGGACGCAGCAACAGGCAAAGCTGCTCCAAGAAGAAAAGTGGAGCAGTTTAGATATTCCCAATCTGGTTGAGGAGATTGAGTCTTGGGGAAGGCAAGAGCGGCGAGAGCTAGAAAACCGCTTAGGAGTTTTATTAGGGCATCTACTTAAATGGGAGTTTCAGCCTGAAAATCGCTCCAGAAGCTGGTTTGCTACAATCCGAGAGCAGCGTCGCCGGAGCTTGCGGCTTCTTGAGAAGAGTCCAAGCTTGCATCCTTATTTACCTGAAGCATTAGAAATCGCGTACCAAGATGCTTTGGACTTGGCTGTTCGGGAAGCTTCGATGAGTTATAAAGCTTTTCCTCAGGAATGCCCTTACTCTTTAGAAAAAGCAGTAGATTTTGAGTTCTTCCCAGGGCAGCAAACCGAATCCGGTGAAGAGTGGGAGTAGATTTTTCATCGGATTAGTCGCCAAGGGGAACCCAATTTCAACGAACGGGTACTCATGAGTTGCCAAGGGGAACCCAAAATCAACGAATGGGTACTCATTCATAAGGAATGTTTTCATTTTTCTTTGTAACGAGAAAGCGTTTATTATGAATGGGAACCCAAAATCAACAAATGGGTACTCATTCATAAGGAATGCCTTCATCTTTCTTTGTAACGAGAACCCGTTTCTTACAAATGGGAGCCCAAATTTAACGAATGCGTACCCGTTCCTTATCATCAAGTTCACTTTCCTTTGGAACAGGAACGCCTTACCGATTAATGAGAACCCAAATTCAATAATCGCGGCGATCGTTATCACACATTTGTTGCCGACAGGTTAAAACCTGCGGCTATACAAACAAAGTGTGCCTACGCACACTCATGAAATCTCTTAACCCGCGCAGGCTGGTTTTGTTTGTGTAGACGCGATTTCCAATCCCATCTATTCTTCGCGTTTTGTACGGAATGGGATGCGATCGCTTTACAATTACTTGTAACAGACTGACTGGAAAGCGCGATCATCGCGCAGCAGCGAAAGGGTGCAGCACTAAAACTATGATTTAACACCCAAATGCTAGCAAACAACGAATGAAGGCTCATGAGGTAGTGAAGCAATACGCAGCCGGAAGACGAGATTTTAGTGGAGAAAATCTCAGAGGTCAATCCTTCAAAGGAAAAAACCTCTCCGGGGCAAACTTCAGCGATGCCGACATCCGAGGGGCAAACTTTACCAATGCCACGCTGCGAAATGCTAATTTTAGCGGTGCGAAGGCTGGACTACAACGTCGTTGGGCTGTTGTTTCGGCAGCTATTTCATTTTTCCTATTGGTATTTTCAGGGATTTTGGTAAATATTTCTGCGGTTTGGGCTAATGTACTTGCGCCTAGTGACTACTTCAGCTACATCATTTTTACTATACTTGGTCTGATCTTTCTGTCCACCATTCTAGTAATTACTGTAATTGATAAAATCTACGAAGGTTTAAATGAAGTATCTATTGTAATCTTATTTTGTGTCCCCCTATTTTTCATACGATATGGATTTAAAACGTTTTTGTTGTTTGGTATTATAAGTATCTTTGTTTTTATTGATATCGTTTTTTTTCTTACTATCTCTATCAACACCATTTTGGTTTTTCCTGGAATTGTGGCTTCCAGCATAACTGCCTCTGTTGCCGGAGCTATTGCCGCCACCATTAATATAACTTTCACATCCACTGGAGTTATTAATGCAGTAGGGTTGCCCTTAATGGTGGCAATATTAAGTGCTATCTTGAGCTGGCGTGGCATACCTACACATGAACAATTTGTATTCATTAAAAGTCTAGCCATCGCCTTCGCTGCCATCGGAGGCACCAACTTTCGTAATGCTGACTTAACTGATGCTGACTTCACCTGTGCCACTCTCAAAAGCACAGACTTCAGAAAAGCTAACCTTACTAGTACTCGCTGGCACCAAGCCGAAATGCTCGATCACGTTCGTCCCGGAACCACTTATCTTCAGTTTCCCCAAGTGCGACAGTTACTCGTTACGGCACAGGGACAGGCTCAGAACTTCGATCGCCAACCCCTTCGATGCATTAACTTACAAGGTGCTAACCTAACCGATGCCAGCTTCATCGGAGCCGACTTAAACGAAGCCAACTTGCAAGATGCTGACCTATCCAGAGCGAAGTTAGTGCAAACCCAGCTAGACGAGACAGACTTAACGGGTGCTACTCTCACGGGCGCTTACATAGAAGACTGGGGCATTACCAGTCATACCAAGCTGGATGGAGTGAGGTGTGAGTATGTCTTCATGCGACTACCGACAAAAGAAGACCCCAATCCCCGCCGCAAACCTGATAATTGGAGCGAAACGTTTAAAGACGGTGACTTTGCAGACTTCATCAAACCCATTGTCGATACCCTCGACCTCTACCACAACCAAGACGTTGACCCTCGTGCGATCGCCATTTCCTTTCAGCAATTAGCAGAGAACCACCCAGAAGCAGAACTAGAAATCGTAGCAATGGAGAAACGGGGTGGAGATAAATTTTCGCTCAGGGCTGCAACCGCTCCAGATGCTAATCATTCTGAACTGAATGCCGAGTATTTTTCTACTTACAATGAAATTAAAGCCTTGGCTGAGCAAGAGTTACAAGCATTATTAAAAGAAAAAGATAACCGAATTAGTAGTTTAGAAAATATGATAGCAACGGCGTTACAGCGCCCTAGCTTTTATGCAGAAACCTATCACAATCAAGGAGATACCATGCCAGAAGCCCCAAACAATGAATATAATTTTCACGGTTCTGTAGGCAGCGTTGCCAATCAAGGTAAGATTGGCAGCTCTGGAAATGAAAATACTATTGGTAATACCGCCGCTGATGTTAAAGGCGACCAGAAAAGTATCCAACACAATTACAACTACGCACCAGAGCAACGTCAAACCCTAGCTGAAGCGGCGGCTGAAATTCAACAACTCCTCAAGCAACTCGAACAGACGAATCCCACTGCCACAGAAGTTGAGCAAAAAGCTTTCCTTACTGCGGTAATACCTGCAACAAAGAGAGAAAGGTTTGTAAATGCTCTTCAAGCAGGCGGCAAAGAGCTATTCAAAGAACTCATGGACAATATGTATGTCAATACTGCGATCGCAGCGATCGAAGGTTGGCAGTTAGCAGAATAAGTAGGTGGTCGTAAATGAACCTC
>JBFLZA010000412.1:0-8384 GCA_040756535.1 Cyanobacteriota bacterium | reverse complement strand
GGAAGATGGGTTTGTTATTGCGGTTCCTGCGGAAAACAGTAACATCGTCGCCAATGCTTTCGGTGGTCAAGGGGGTGTGATTACAATTAACGCCAACCGCGTCTTGGGACTGAAACAAGAAACTCAAGTGACTGATCAGGCTGGCTTGGATAACATCATCAACAATCCTCCCAGTCAAATCAGCGCCGGTTCCGATATTGGTCTTGGCGGCACCATTGAAATCAACACCTTGGCCATTGACCCTAGCCAAGGACTGGGTGAACTGCCCATTGAGGTCGTCGATCCCAGCAGTCTAATTGCCACAGGCTGTGGGCCAACGAGTGGAACAACAGCCAATCGTCAAAGTGAATTTGTTGTCACCGGACGCGGTGGACTCCCCCCTGGCCCTAATGATCTGCAAAACCCTGGAACCCTTTCTCCAGAATGGGTGACTCGTGATGTGGGCAACATCAGCCGTGCCGACCTTCCCGATCAGCCTCCTGCCACCGATTCAACGGACACGCTAGTAGAAGCCCAAGGTATGGTCAAAACTGCCAATGGTGAACTGCTTCTCACCGCCGAAGCACCTACCCCAACCCCTCATCAGTCCGGAGTTTCCTCCCAGTTCTGTTCCCTGTTTCCCGTTCCCGTTAACCATTAGCGATCGCTATTGACGGCTTGCCCTAAACCCCTCACCTCACTGATATGTTTCTTTACATTTGTGGGGAAGACTCTGGAGGTGGGGAGACGGGGGAGCCATCAGTCGAGATTTTATTTCGTGTACATATTGACTAAATTGTCAAAAATATCAAAATTGTTAATCCTTGTAAGTCTTTTCAAGCAAGGGTTTCAAGATTATTACAAAAGATGCGAGTAATACATAACTTAAACAGAGGGGAAGTCATTCCCTCAAAATCTCTGCTTGTAGTAATAAAGTAGTAGATCAGGATTTAATACATCTGCTCAAAAAAATGTGCATCTATCTTAAGAAAGATTTCAAAAAATACTGCTCAGATTTTATCCCTCTTCTCTCATTCTTCGTTTTTGCCCCTCATGCAGCTTAAACTTTTTCGATGGCTTGACCAAGTCTACTTGCTTGGTTTCACGCTCGTCTTTTTCAGTCTAGCCCCCAAGCTACTGCACGCTAAGGAACTTGAAGCTGGGGAAAATGTGGTAGATGCCATCTTACCTCAGCAAAATTCCACTGCTCTCGTAGAAAAAGAGGGGGAGAGTGGAGAAGAACAGGAGGCTCATACGAAGTTGCGTTCAAACTTAGTAGTCGGAACAGACGCCCAGACGTGGGGACGCCCAGACGCGGAGGAAATGAATATGCTACGTATGAATGCAACTGGATATCAGAAGACGATTTTGCCGTCACGTTCTACTTTAACCCAGCAGCCGAAGCCTATCTCTTTAGATTTAGAAGAACAGTTCCTCCCAACCCTCTTTCCCAGAGCGAATGATGGGGAAGCAAAGCAAATCACCTCAACCGTTCGTCCATCTTCCAATCTAGAAGAGGAGTTAGGGGTAAAGACTGAAAAGGATGCTGAGGAACCAACAACTCCTATATCCGTTGCCCAAGTGCCACGTGAGGAGCAACCTCCATCTCTCGAACCTCTGCCGGAACAGCAACCCTTACCAACCCAGCCCCCACCCGACCAACTCCTCTCTCCCCCCACTCAAGAATTGCCTCCCTCACAATCTCCCCCAGAGGAAGCGCCTGCCACACTCATCGTTGAGCAATTTAAGTTTGAAGGCAATACCGTCTTCAGCGATGCAGAACTGGCAAATCAGCTCAAAGAATACATCGGTCGTCGGATTTCTTTTGCCGAACTGCTCCAAGCCCGCTCAGAAATTACCAAGCTCTATGTCGAGAAGGGCTACACCACCTCTGGAGCCATCATTCCCCAACAAAAAATCTCCAACCCAGACTCAGCCGTTGTGACCATTAAGGTGGTAGAAGGGAGTTTGGAGCGAATTAACGTCACCGGAACGCGACGGTTAAGAGCCAGTTACATCAGCAGTCGGTTAGCTCTCGCCCAGACCAAACCCCTGAACGTCAGAAGCTTACTTGAGAGATTGCAACTGCTGCAACTCGACCCCGTAATTGAAAACTTATCAGCAGATTTGCAAGCCGGAACACGCCCAGGCACTAATGTGTTGCAAGTGAAGGTGACAGAGGCAGACACCTTTCACACCGACTTGATCTTAGATAATTTGCGATCGCCCGTTGTAGGCAGCTTTCGCCGTCGAATTGTCCTCAACGAAGCCAACCTACTAGGCTTTGGAGATGCCCTTAGCCTTGGCTATACCAACACGGATGGCAGTAACGGTGGAGATTTTAACTATACATTTCCTGTTAGTCCTGACGATAGTAAACTATCCTTTGCTTTTGGGATAACCGATAGTAAGGTGATCGAGCATCCCTTCGATGCCCTCGGTATTTCATCCAAGTATCGCTACTACGAACTCACGTTCAGCCATCCCGTTATCCGCACTCCCACTCAAGAACTTGCCCTAGGACTCACCTTCTCCCACCAACGCAGCCAGACGTTCTTGAGCTTTGACAATATTGGTCCTTTTCCCCTCACTGGCCCTTATCCCCTCGCTCCCGGTGCTGATGATCAGGGACGCACCCGTGTATCTGCACTGCGGTTTATTCAAGAGTGGACGAAGCGCAGTAACCAGGAAGTACTGGCGTTTCGCTCTCAGTTCAGCTTCGGATTAAACGTTTTGGGTGCCACTATTAACGACAATGAGGAGGAACCTGACAGTCGCTTCTTTGCATGGCGAGGGCAGGGACAATGGGCACGTCTACTGGCAAGGGATACTCTACTGCTGGTCAAAACCGATGTACAACTCTCTAACAGTCGATTGTTGGGATTTGAGCAGTTTGGCATCGGGGGACAGGAAAGCGTGCGGGGTTACCGACAGGATTATTTGCTCCAAGATAATGGATTTCTCGCTTCCGCAGAGGTGCGCCTGCCCATTCTCCGAGTTCCTGAAGTCAGGGGACTGCTGCAAGTCGCACCATTTATTGATGTGGGTACAGGTTGGAATAATGCTGGCTCACCTGAAGTTCCCGGTATTCCCAATACTTTAGTCGGCACTGGCGTGGGTTTGCTGTGGCGACAGGGAGACAACCTCACAATTCGTTTAGATTTTGGAATTCCACTGGTATCGATCGCGTTAAGGGGTGACACATGGCAAGAAAATGGCGTTTATTTCTCCATCAATTACACACCTTTTTAAAGGGAACGGGGAACAGGGAACAGGGAACAGTGATGTACAAGGTCAAGGATTTAAACCCCGGCCAAAACAATCGTTCTATAAGGATTCGCCAGCCAAAGTGCCTGAAGCGGTGGGTTGTTTATGGCTCAATAGCGTGCTTATCAGCTTTATTTTGCATCGTAGGATTGCCAGCGATCGCGGAAGTGTCCAATATTACAGCAACACAAAACCTCCCAACCCCTTCATCCTCGTTACCAGAAACTCGCGAACAAATTCCCTTCTCTTTAAGGGAGTCTAAGAGGATGTCTGAGAAGTCATTTTTACCACATCCTATTGTGGAAGATCCCCCTAAATCCCCCTTAAAAAGGGGGACTTTGAGAAGTTTTATCCCCCCCGTGATGCTAGCGGCAAAGCCTCCTCTGGCTTCCCCCTTTTTAAGGGGGACGGGAGGGGGATCGAAGAGGGGGGCTAGGGGGGATCGAGGAATGTATGGTACTTTTCAGATCTCCTCTAAAGGGGAGCGAACCCAAGCAGAAACGGTCGAAGAACAGGCAAAAAACCTGTACGAAGCCGAACGATTTTCTGAAGCTTCCCAGTTGTTAGAGCAAGCACTCCAGGGTTATCAGAAAACGGGAGATACCATCGGGCAAGCCATAGTTCTGAGCAACCTTGCTCTCAGCTATCAACAACTGGGAACGTGGAAACAGGCCAATCAGGCGATCGCGCAAGCTTTCACACTGCTCAAACAAGCGCCCCAGGATACACCCAGTCGTTCAGCCGTTTGGGCACAAGGTTTGGACATATTGGGCAGTTTGCAACTAACAGAGGGAAAAGCGGACAAAGCCGTCGATTCCTGGGAACAGTCCGCTAAGTTATACACCCAGCTAGGCGATTCTACCCGCGCCACTCGGAGTCGCATTAACCAGGCACAGGCTCTACAGGCGTTGGGGTTGTACCGTCAAGCAATCTTTACGTTAAATAATGTGGAAAAAGACCTGCAATCCCAACCCGACTCTCAACGCAAAGCTGAGAACTTGAGGAGTCTGGGAGATGCTCTACGGGGGATTGGCAGCTTGGATTGTAATCAGGAGCAGTCACAGCAAAGCCCAACTTGTGCCAGGAAGGTGCTGGAGCAAAGTCTGAATATTGCCACACAACTGCGATCGCAACCAGCCATTGCTGCCGCCAACTTAAGCCTGGGTAATGTGGCTTGGGCCGAGAGTCAGATTGCTCGTGAGCGAGGTGAGGATGATCCAGCCAATTGCAACGAAGTCAATCGCAAAATTGAAGAAGCATTCCGCTTTTATCAACAAGTAATCGCCCAGTCAGTTGCTCCCATTCAAACCCAAGCACAACTGAACCGTCTGCGCTTGCTGACGGAACTCGGACGCTGGCAGGAGGCACAAGCGCTTTATCCTCAGGTACAACAGCAAATTGACAACCTGCCGCCAGGGCGATCGCAAATTTACGCTCAGGTAAACCTCGCCATCAGTTTACGAAAATTGAGTACAAATCAAGAAAATGGGACGTTAACTGCTTCGCAGACTCAGGAGATTGACCAGATTCTTACCGTTGCCCGCCAGGAAGCCGAAAGTTTAGGCGATTTGCGATCGCAAGCTCTAGTATTAGAGGAGCAGGGACAGCTCTATGAGCAAACCCAGCAATTATCTCCCGCGCAAAACCTGACTCGACAGGCGCTCAATCTATCCCAATCCATTAACGCCTCCGAGATTTCTTATCGGGCAGCATGGCAACTGGGACGTATCCTCAAGATACAGGGCAAAACTGAGGATGCGATCGCTGCTTACACCGAAGCCTATGAAACCCTAAAATCAGTACGGGGTGACTTGATTGCTGCCAGCTCTGACGTGCAGTTTTCTTTCCGGGAAAGTGTTGAACCCGTCTATCGCGAACTCGTGGATTTGCTGCTGCAACCCTCTCCTAGCGAGACAGCACTAATGCAGGAAAAACAGGAATCCCTCAAGCAAAGCCAGGACAAACAGAAAAACCGGAAGCAAGAGAAACTGAAAAAAGCTCGTGAAGTCCTAGAAGCGTTGCAGGTGGCCCAGCTGCAAAACTACTTCCAGCAAGCCTGCGAAGATGTCAAGCTAGAACTGGATCAATTGGTAGATCGGGGAGAGCAACAAGGCGAGAAAGCGGCGGTGATTTACCCCATTATCCTGAATGATCGCCTAGAGGTGATTCTCAAACTGCCCAATCAACAACTCTACCAATATCCCCCTGTCCGACTTTCCCGAAGCAAGATTGAGGAAAAGTTGGAGGACTTCCAGAACAACTTGCGAGACGAGTATAAATTCAGGGCAGTCCGGGAAAGTGGTCAAGAAGTTTATAACTGGCTGATTAAACCAGTTCGCGATCGCTTAGAATCCAGTGGCGTTCAAACCCTAATCTTCATCCAAGACGGCCCGCTGCGGATGATTCCCATGTCTGCGCTTTACGATGGCAATCAATTCCTGGTGGAAAACTATACTGTTGTACTGGTCTTAGGGTTGGAAGTGCGCGATCCTACTCCCCTAAACCGTTCCAACATGAAGGTACTGGCAGCCAGCTTAACCGATCCACCTAAAGGATTTGAGCAGTATGGAAATCTACCTAACGTCAACCCCGAGTTGGATGAGATTAAGCAAGCAGGAGTATCCGTTAGCTTCATTCGAGACAAGAACTTTACCAAAGAGGCATTCAACAAAAAGTTAAATCAAGACAATTTCCAAGTCGTGCATCTGGCAACCCACGGTCAATTTGGTGCTGACCCAAACAGTACCTATATATTGGCAGCAAACGGTGAAATCCAACTCAACCAACTCGATGAGATGTTCCGCACTCTCCGGGGAAGCCAAGCCAAGGCTATTGACTTACTCGTCCTCAGTGCCTGTAGGACAGCAACGGGGAACGATCGCGCCGTTTTGGGGATTGCGGGTACTGCGGTACGGGCAGGTGCACGCAGTGCGATCGCAGGTTTGTGGAGCTTGGCTGACTCATCCAGCGTAGAGTTCACCGAAACACTTTATCAAAATCTGGGTAAACCTAATGTCACCCGAGCGGAAGCGCTTCGTCAGGCACAATTAGCACTCTTGTATAACGAGAAATACTTCCATCCTCGCTATTGGGCACCGTATGTTCTAATCGGAAGTTGGTTGTAACACGCATTGCCTTCTCGTCTCCTCGTCCCCAATGCTTCAGGCTTTAACTCAACAACCGGAGCCTGAGCCAAGTCCTGAAGCTTGGGGTCAACTTCTCTCAGAAGTTGCGTCCATTGCTCTAAATAATTCATAGGAGACTGGGCAAGTTGATCCAGGCGATCGAACCAGAGATTCTCGCTAGAACCAACTCTCACCCGTTTGATCCAGCCCGCAACACTTGGATTTGCCGAATTATCTTTAGAATCGCAAATCACCCTGAAAATCCAGAAATATTCCTGATCAGGCTGTAGACTGACTTCAGTACTGGGAAGCGTAACCTTGACAATTCCCGCTTTTTCTGGTAATAACAGGACAATTTTTTGATTTTTCAGGACTGGATTCTCATTTTCATCCAGCAACTCAAACTCTGCCGTGGTCACACGGTAATCCCGACCGTCTTGAGCAGGGTAAGGAGTCTGACTATAGGGTATGTAAAACAGGAAGGTGGGATGGACTTGAGTCGTCAGTGCTGGGTTACTGCCATCAACTAAAGCGATTAAAGGTCTTTCCCGATCTACAGCAAAGCATTCTCCCCGCACTCCACCCGCTCTGCTACTACCAGGGGGTTTCCCAAAGCCTTGGGCTTGTGCTTTTAAGCAGATTAAAGGGAACCCTATCGCACTAAACAATAATGCAACGAGGGTGCAAGTGAGTAGTTTTTGATAGAACAGCGATCGCCTAAGATTCATAGATAGTTTGCATCCCTATAGGTGTACTTGAATTTACGGGTGTCGTAGTCGATAAGTAAGGTACCCGACGCCTGTACCTGTCATAACTAGAGCGATCGCAGGAGGAACCAGGGGAATCCAGCCACTTCGGTACGCCAGCATCCCATAGCAAGCAATATAGAGTAGGACAAGCGCTGCAAGGGAAGCACTGGCCAGGTGGGATGCCTGACTGAACTGCCAAACAATGACACCACCAACCAATGACCAACCAAAGATCCAGAGACTTCCGCCCCACTGGGTCCACCACCAGATCAGCGGACGACCATCCAATATAGTGCTGATCAGTTGACTGGTCATCTGCCCGTGTAGCATCACTCCTGGCATTGCACCATAGGGGGTATTCTGGATGTCGGCTTGGGTGTGAGTATTAGCGGTATAACCGATTAACACAATGCGATCGCGAATAACTTCAGCAGAAATCCGGTTTTCCAAAACATCTTTGAGGCTGACAACTTTGGCAAATTTTCGGGCATCACCACTGGGGGCGCGGAAGTTAATCAATGCCTGGTATCCAATTAGTTGGTCCATATTTTGGTAGCCACTTCCCTTTCCGGCTAGTCGCGAAATGGCAGTATTGCCGAATTGCATCTGCTCGAGTTCCCCTGACTCCTTCAGTGGAGAGGTGTAGGACTTCCCTTGGGCCTCCAAGTATTGACGCGCCATGACCAAGCTAAACGCATCTAGGGTATTACAAAAGTCTGGGTCAGGTGGCTGCATGAGGAGTTGGCGGCGTGCAAAATTACCGTCTTCAAGTACCAAATCAGCAAACCCGGTGCGCTCAATTGGCACCTCTGGTGGCGGACTAACACCTCTGACTGCTTCGCCGCGCTCATCGGCACTGCTTTTACAGATAGCAATTAAGTTCTGAGTTTGCTGCATCCGGTCTGCCACTTTCGGATTCGCTGCATAATCCCGAATGAAATCTAAGCCAATCAGTCTGGCTTGATGCTGGTTCAGGACTTTCAGTAAGTCATCTAACGCTGTATCTGGGAGTGTTCCCCAAGTCGGTTCATACTTGTTCTGGAGTAGGTTGATACTGTCTTCATCTACACCAACAATCAGAAACCGCTCATCTGGGGCTTCATTACCGGGACGCAACCGTAATAGGTGGTCGTAAGCCGTCAATTCTGTCCACTGCATTAGTCCAAACCAACGGGCAGCGCAGACTAACGCGGTAACAGCCACACTGGTGAGTAGCACGGTACGCGGTTTGATTTTCCGTTTCGGTAGTTCTTGACTGGCTTTC
>JBFLZA010000411.1:0-8409 GCA_040756535.1 Cyanobacteriota bacterium | reverse complement strand
GTTAACGTCAATTTGAGCTTAAAGAGTTTCCGAAACTATGTCAAGCCCTTCGGAAACGGAAAAGGGAAAGGAGGGGCCCCCTTTGGGAATAACCGTAGGGTGGGCGCTGTCTCCAGCAGTTGACAAGCTGATTTTCCCGTTAGTGTGCAGTGCCCACCCTAAAACTTGATCAGTTATTTCTGTCACGTTCACTCGCCGTACTCTAAGCTTTATACCATGCTTCAGCCAAAAGAAAGGTGTAGAGTAGTTAAAGATTAAGTATTATCAATATAAAAAATGTATTAAATTTAAAAATTTAAAAAGGTAACCTTATTAAATAAGCTAAAAGTTCTTTGAATTTTCTTTATTAATCATCCTTAATAAAATTCCATTTTTTCACTGAATCAAACATTGCATTTTATTCATTTGATTGTAGGATTAAAACTCTCATCAGATATCGGTAATTTGACGATTCTGTAAGACAGAAGGCTGATTGATTTAAATGCAGGCAGACCCCAAGAAACTTGAATTTATACCAGGATGGATGATTAATCTGCTTGAGAGTATTACTGATGGCGTTGTCATTTACAACCAAGAGTGGCGCATGACCTTTTTGAATCAAAGAGGAGCGCAGATTTTAGGGCAAACGTCGGAAAACTTAATCGGTCAGAACGTATGGGAGATTTATCCAGAGGCAGTTGAGTCAATATTTTACAAAGAGTTTCACCGAGCGACGCAAGAGCAAGTCTCGGTTCACTTCCAAGAGTTTTATGCTCCTCTCAACATTTGGTTTGAGGTTCATGCTTACCCCTCTTCGGAGGGGTTAATTGTCTTATACCAGGACATTACCTCCCGCAAGCAAAGCGAAGAAGCACAGCAAAAAGCGTATGGAGAATTAGAAAACCGACTTTTGCAGCGGACGCTTAAGCTGTCGCAAGTTGGAACCCTATTGGAAATGCAGACGGCGGCGCGTCGTAAGGCAGAGGAAGAACGGAAGCGATTACTAGCCCGCGAACAAGAAGCACGCGCCCAAGCTGAGCTAGCAGAGCAACGCTGGACTTTTTTAGCCCAAGCTAGTGAAGTTCTTGCTTCTTCCCTTGATTATGAAACTACATTCAAAAGCCTCGCGCATTTGGTTGTGCCTTTTTTAGCAGACTATTGCCTGATTCACCGTTTAGAGTCAGATGGACAGTTGCGGATGGTGACATCAGCTCATCGCAACCCCGACAAGCAAGAACTGCTCGATGAGTTTGCCCATCTTTATCAAGCACACATTCAAGACCCCATCAGTTTTACGGCACAGGTACTGCGGACAGGAGAGCCATTGCTGGTCTCTGAGACACCTGCAACAATGGCTCAGGTTGTAACTCAAGACTCCAGACTCCTAGAAATACAAGTCCAACTTGACCCTAAATCATTGCTCATTTTGCCCCTGATTGCCCGCAAGCAAATTTTGGGTACTCTCGTGCTGGTAATGGCTGAGTCAAACCGCCGCTACAGTCAATCCGACTTATCTCTGGCGCTGGATTTGGCTCGTCGGGCGGCGATGGCTATTGATAATGCACAGCTATACTACAACGCTCAAGCCGCCAACCGTCTGAAGGACGAGTTTTTAATGACACTCTCTCATGAGTTACGCACACCCCTCAATTCAATGTTGGGTTGGGCGAACCTGCTACTGTCTCGCAGCCTAAATGAGAAAATGTTTCGTCAAGCTATTGAGACGATTGAGCGGAAAGCTAAATCACAAGTACAACTGGTCTACAATATTCTGGATGTATCGCGCCTGATGACAGGTCGGCTTCGTCTCAATCCCAGTTGGGTTGAACTGGGTGCAATCATTCAAGAAGCGATCGCTACTCTACAAGTGGCAATTGCCGCTAAATCAATTCAACTAGACACTGATCTTGACCCCTCAGTGGGACTCATCCAAGGTGACTCAAAATACTTGCGCCGAGTCGTGTGGCATCTCCTCTCGAATGCGATTAAGTTCACTCCTAATCAGGGACGAGTTGAGATTCAACTAACGAGGGTCGATCACTACGCTCAAATTCAGGTAAGTGATACAGGTGTGGGGATTCATACCGATTTTTTACCCTATGTGTTTGACCGCTTCCGACAAGCTGATGGCACAACCACCAGACGCCACGATGGATTGGGATTGGGATTATCACTTGTCCGTCAACTCGTAGAACTGCATGGGGGTACAGTTCAGGCATTTAGTGAGGGAGAGGGCAAGGGAGCCACCTTTACGGTAAAATTGCCGCTTGCACCTGTTCCAGATAGTAGGAGTTGGCAATCTGAAGCCGCAACGGTTGAAGAGAAAATGTCCTTTCATAACTCTTTGGTTCTTGAGGGTTTACGGTTGCTGGTTGTCGATTACGAACCTGATTGTAGAGAAACGATGACCTCTATACTGGCTGATTATGGAGCAGATGCGATCGCAGTGGCTTCCGTTAATGAAGCTCTAGAGGTACTGCAACATTTCCAACCCGACCTCCTTATTCGTAGCAATACCCTATTAGAATCAGACAGCTACTGGTTACTTTCTAGGATGAGAAATCGGTCAGTAGAGGAGAGAGGACAAATTCCCATCCTTGCTCTAAGCACAGAAGATGTGGGAGAAGAAAAGGTGATACCGATGAATTCGGCAGGGATTCAGATGCATGTCCCTCAACCCATTGCTACTGAAGAATTAGCCGCTATAGTGGCAACATTAACCGGACGAAAAATTTATGAATTATGAAAAAGTCACAATTCATTTTGAGTTAAACAGCCTATTCTATGGACTAAGCGGGTTGGCTTTTGCCAACTTCCAGCACTCTTGTGCGATCGCCCAATCTTCTTGTGCCTGTACAATGAACACGCGCACAGTAGAGTCAGCCAATGCAATATCAGCATCCTTAGGAGATTGAGCATTTTGCTCGGAATCGAGTTTCAAACCCAAAAATTCAAATGCTTCACAAGCACCTGCGCGTACTGCTGCCGAGTTTTCCCCAACACCACCCGTAAATACCACAGCATCTAATCCTCCCAGTGATGCCAGCATTGCACCCATATTAGTGCGGAGGGAATGCACATACATATCAAATGCGAGTTGGGCACGAGAGTTGTTCTGATTCATCGCTGTCATCACCGCCCGCAAATCCCCCGATACACCAGAAATTCCTTTTAATCCCGAACCTCGATTGAGCATTTCATCTAACTTTGTGGCATCGTAACCCTGCCGCATAA
Source organism: Cyanobacteriota bacterium (assembly GCA_040756535.1). Lineage (GTDB taxonomy): Bacteria > Cyanobacteriota > Cyanobacteriia > Cyanobacteriales > Coleofasciculaceae > JBFLZA01. Next base: position 5,196 of record JBFLZA010000411.1, on the reverse strand, counting down.
GGTGAATCAGGATTCCGGGGTCAATAGAACCCGATCGAGTTCCCATCATCAAGCCTTCAATCGGCGTGAATCCCATTGTCGTATCAACACTGTGACCATTGCGGACAGCAGATAAAGAAGCACCATTGCCCAAGTGACAGGTAATTAACCGCAACTCGGCTAAATCTTTACCCAATAGTTGCGCCGCTTTGCCAGCAGAGTATTGATGACTAATACCGTGAAATCCGTAGCGGCGTATCCCTTGATCCAACAACTCGTAGGGCAGCGGATACACGGAAGCTTCTGGGGGCATCTGGGAATGAAACGCCGTATCAAACACTGCCACTTGCGGGACATTCGGCAACAGCTTCTCCAGCATTTCAATCCCTTCAAGATTAGCTGGGTTATGGGCTGGGGCCAAAGCCGATAAGCGAGCGATCGCGTCTTTCACCTCTGAGGTGACCACTACTGGCATCTGATACTCCTGTCCGCCATGCACCACGCGATGACCCACAACATCAATTTCAGATAAATTCTCAATTACCTGGGTGTGTCCGCTTGTTAGTGTTTCTAGCATGTGGGAAATCACATCCGGTCGGGAATCGGTCTGTAACTCCTCTTCCAAGCCGCTCGAACTGGGCGTTTTGACCTCAAGTTCTGCCATTCCTGGGTGCTTAGTCCAATCCACCTTCGCTTCCCACAGTGGGGATAGTGGTAATTCTGGCAAAGTATCATCCAGTTGATACAAACAACTCTTTTGGCTACTCGATCCCGCATTCAGTACCAAGATTTTCACGATAATCACGTCAATTTACAATAGTGGCGATCGCTCCCAAAGACCTAGGCATTGTACCTAGCTATGTTGTTGTTCCCTGAGGAACTCAAGAGCCATTATTTACAATGCTCCCATCTGGCATAGTGGTATTGCGGAAGATGGCATTACGCAGGTAAGTATCATCCAGATTTGCGTCCTTCAGGTCAGTTAAATTAGTAGAACTCAAGTTGGCAAAACTTAGGTCAGCACCACTTAAATTAGTAGAACTCAAGTTGGCAAAACTTAGGTTAGCACCGCTTAAATTGGCTTTACTCAGCTCAGTACTAAACAAACAAGCTTCATTCAAGTCAGCATTTCTTAAGTCAATGCTACTGAGGTCAACCTGAGTGAAGTTTGTGCCAGAGAAATCTCGTTCACCCGTTGCGTAGCGTCTGAGCAGTTCATCACGGTTCATCGGTATCTATTGCCAGTTAATCGCCCGACAACTTAATCAGGGTTTACAGGACATCAAAGTTGATAATACTGAGCCAGTTGTTTACATCTGTTCTAGCTCCTTCCCTTTGGTTTCCCTAATGAAAAAGACGACGAAAAAGATCGAGATTGCTGCTGAGATTGTATAAAGACCGTAGGCAGCACCTAACCCGAAGAAGCTGAGTAGGGGAGGAAATGTAGTGGAGACAATAAAATTGGCAATCCACTGGATTGAGGCAGCGAGTGAAAGTGCAGCCGCTCGAATCCTATTATTAAACATTTCTCCCAACAGCACCCAAACGATTGGCCCCCAAGAGAAACCAAAGAAAACCACATAGAGGTTAGCTGCCAAAAGAGCGATGATTCCAGAGGAGCCTGTCAGCGCAGGGGTACCTGTAGCAGGGTCTATCGGCGCGTTGCCAAAGACAAGCGCCAGCGTTCCTAAAGTAACGGTCATCCCGATTGACCCTAACAGCAGTAGCGGTTTGCGACCAAACTTATCTACCGTTGCGATCGCAACGAACGTTGTCACAATGTTAACAACACCAGTGATTACCGTAATTAATAAGGAATCTCGTTCTGAAAATCCCACTGACCGCCACAAAATGCTGCTGTAGTAGAAGATGACATTGATGCCAACGAACTGCTGAAGGATAGATAAACCCATGCCAATCCAGACAATCGGAAGCAATCCTCCCCGTCGGCTCAGGATGTCAGAAAATTGAGGTTTGCGTTCCTGATTAACTGTTTGGCGGATCTCCTGAACCTTGGCTTGCACGTTACCGCCTTCAACTTTGGCAAGAACCTGAGCCGCTTCTTGTTCTCGACCTTGAGCGACCAAATACCGGGGCGATTCGGGAATCAGAAAAGCTCCTACCCCATAGAGTACAGCAGGTGGAATTTCCGACCAAAACATCCAGCGCCAAGCCGTAGCTCCAAACCAAAACGGTGCCTCTGCTGACCCCCCTGCACCTAAAGCAATGAAATAGTCGGACAGCAGGGCGATGAAAATACCAACTACGATAGCCAATTGTTGGAGAGAACCGAGTCGTCCCCGTAAGTGAGCGGGAGCCACCTCTGCAATGTAAGCTGGTGCAATCACGCTAGCCATACCGACTGCCACTCCACCCAAGGCACGCCAGAAGATGAAGTCGGCAATCCCGAAGGCAATACCGGAACCAATGGCGCTCAGCGTAAACAGTACTGAAGCAATGATCATGGTCTTGGTACGTCCTAGCCGGTCTGCGATTGGGCCTGCAATGAACGCTCCAACCGCAGAACCTAACAGTGCTGAGGACACGGCGAACCCTGTCATTGCACTGCTAGTATTAAATGTATTTTGCAGTGCTGCAACAGCACCATTAATTACAGCCGTATCAAACCCGAATAAAAAGCCGCCGAGGGCAGCAGCACCAGCAATCAAAATGACATGAGATATATTCGGTTTATCTGCAATATCCGGGGGCTTTGGTGAAGATGATTTCATAACGCAACTCTTACACTCCTGATTTTTCAGAGGAAGTAGTGATAGCAAGTTGCATTCAATAAAGATTACGAATTGTGAATAATGAACCTGTTATCCATTCCTTGGTAGGTGAAATGGCACTGATTTATTTAGTAAGCGATGAGAGTACTTTCGGGACTCTCCATGCCGACTACAAACCGACGTTATGTCAGTGGCATTTTTGGGGATGAGATGCTCCCTCTCCAGCTTGGCTGACCCAAGTTGAGTAGTATCTCAGTACAGAAGTTGGCGGCTAGACTATGTCTAGCCGCACCCCTTAGGCTAGTGCCTAAGTTGAAAAGGTGACGATACATCCGCGATCGCTAACGCAAATGCTGCAACGTCTGTACTAATTTCCTAACAACCGTGAATTATGAGGATTCATAATTGAGCACTCATTATTCAAAATTCAATTCAATTCGGAGGTGTAGGGGAGGCTGCAGGAGTAGCTAAGGGCGAACTTTCTGGTCTCCCCTACAAGTTCTATCCTTGAATGCACTTATTAAATATGAAAACAGTTTCTAATCAAGAACATCAGGCATAAGGAATAGAACATTAGATACAAGCCGTCTAGTTTTCTCAATCTGGCTTCAGCCTCAGAAAAATTGAGTACTCTTGCTTATTTGTCCCCTACAGTATGAATTTTGAGGAAATTCGTACCTCGGGTTTTATGCGCGGGAATGCCTCCCATGACTAACACTTTGTCACCAGGGTTGGCAAAATTTCGTTGCAGCAAACAAGCTTCCATTTCTTGAAGAATCTCCTCTAGAGAATCCCCTTGCCGTTCGAGCAGAATCGGTCTCACACCCCAGGCGAGATTAAGATGGTGGTAAACTTGAGCGTTGAGAGTTAAAGCAACGACGGGAACTGTGGGGCGCTCTGCTGCTGCCAGCTTTGCAGTGTAGCCAGTTTCTGTCAAAGCTACGATGCATTGAAGGTTAAGGGTTTTATCGATAATATTCAAAGCCTCACTCATGGCGTGAGTTTCATCAATTTCACTGGGAGGGTAGTTGACAAATTGAATTTCCGGCTCTACGTCAGTTGCAATTCTCGCTAACATTTTGACGGCTTCCACTGGAAAATCTCCCGCCGCCGATTCTCCAGAAAGCATCACAGCATCAGTCCCGTCAATAATCGCGTTAGCGACATCACTGGCTTCCGCACGAGTGGGACGAGGGTTATGAATCATGCTGTCGAGCATTTGGGTCGCTGTAATCACCGGAATACCCTTTTGGTTACACAACCGAATAATCTGCTTTTGGATGAGGGGCACTTTTTCGGGACTCATCTCCACCCCCAAGTCTCCCCGTGCGACCATAATGGCATCACACTGATTGACAATTGCCTCTAGGTTGGCAACGGCCTGGGGTTTCTCGATTTTGGCAAGCACGGGGATATTTGCCCCTTTTGCCGCTAAAAATTCTTTAAGGGTTTGAATATCCTCTGGGGTGCGAACAAAACTCAAAGAGATAATATCTACGCCTTGAGCAACACCAAATTCCAAATCTTGTATATCCTTCTCCGTCAGGGAAGGCAGACGCAGATTCAAGCTGGGAAGGTTAACGCCTTTGCGGTTCTTGAGAACACCCCCTGCAATCACTCGACAACGTACCGCATTGCCCATCACTTCTTCGACTTTCAGTTCTAGCAGTCCATCATCGAGGAGAATCTGTGTTCCGGGTACTGCTTCTTCTGCAACGTAGGGATAGTCGATAGGTACCGTTTGAGGCTGATTATTATACTCTGCGATCGGGACTAGGGTTACAGCTTCCCCTTCGGTTAAAGTCATTGCTCCATCCGGCAATTGACAGACTCGGATTTTCGGTCCTTGGAGGTCTTGGAGAAGTGTTACGGGGATATCTAATTCTTTGGAGATTGAACGCAGTAGAGTGACAACACGAGCATGATCTTCGTAGCTTCCATGGGAGAAATTGAGACGTGCCACGTTCATTCCCGCCAGAATCATTTGCCGAATGACTTCGGGAGAACTGCTAGCCGGACCAATGGTTGCAACAATTTTTGTACGATGAAGTAAAGGTTTCATAGGAGGAAACTTAGAGCCTCAGCTAAGCGACTAAAGGTTTTGTAGCTGGTAATATTTTTACTAACTATTTCTTCGCTATAGATAGAAGCACATCCGGGTTAAGAATTTGTAAATTTCAGAAATCACTCCCGATTTTAATCATTTACTCCCCTTTTGAGGATTTATATATTTATGAAACCAAACGCGATTCCAAGAGAATAGCTATGCTTCACGTACCCGCTCTCGAAATGGAATACCAAGGCAAGAGTGGAGTAACTTGGAGCATCAGTAGTTAGGGCAACTCTATGCACCATTCTCTTTCCTGCTATATCTTACTTACTACTACAATCTCAACCAGGAAAATTTTATCAAAAATTAGTGATTTAAGAGAGTTTACTCAAACTAAAGCTCTTTCTCCAATCCCCTCTATGTTTTCTAACTGAG
>JBFLZA010000410.1:0-8456 GCA_040756535.1 Cyanobacteriota bacterium | reverse complement strand
GGCAAAGCAGCAGGGTTAAGTCGAAAAGAAGTCCTGCTGGATTTGGCGCAAATACCTGGCGTGTATGTGCCCCAGTTTTACGATATGGCAGAGGATGGTTCAGTCCATCCCAACCGCCCCGACGTACCCAAGCGGATTTTACGACGAGTTGCCACACCCATGCCCGCTTACTCCATCGGGTTGGTTCCCTACGTGGAAACAGTACATGACCGACTTGTGATTGAAATCCGGCGGGGTTGTACTCGCGGTTGTCGCTTCTGCCAACCGGGGATGCTGACTCGTCCAGCACGGGATGTGGAACCGGAACAGGTGGTAGAGGCGATTGAAACGGGAATGAGAGCAACGGGATATAACGAATTTTCCCTTTTATCTCTGAGTTGTTCCGACTATCTAGCCCTGCCTGCTGTGGGGATGGAAATCAAAAATCGCCTCAAGGATGAGAATATTACTCTTTCTTTACCCAGTCAGCGGGTCGATCGATTTGATGAAAATATAGCCAATATCCTAGGCGGCACGCGGCAAGGCGGGTTAACCTTTGCCCCGGAAGCGGGAACCCAACGGATGCGGGATATTGTGAATAAGGGCTTAACCAATGAAGAACTGCTGCGAGGGGTGAAGACAGCCTTTGAGCAAGGTTGGGATAAGATTAAGCTCTACTTTATGATTGGCTTGCCTGGGGAAACGGATGTTGATGTATTAGGGATTGCCGAGACGGTACGCTGGTTGCAGCAGGAATGTCGGGCATCGGGGAGAAAGCGTCATCTGAATTTTAATCTGACGATTTCTAACTTTACGCCGAAGCCTCATACTCCGTTTCAGTGGCACTCGGTTTCAACAGCAGAGTTTATCCGCAAGCAGGAGTTACTTCGCAGTGAATTTCGTCGGATGAAGGGTGTCAGGGCAAACTTTACTGATGTCCGGATTTCGGCAATGGAAGACTTTGTGGGACGGGGTGACAGGCGGTTATCGTCTGTACTGCGGCGTGCCTGGGAACTGGGTGCAGGGATGGATGCCTGGTTTGATAATTTAGATCGAGCATTTGCAGCTTGGGAAAATGCGATCGCAGAATCTGATTTAACTTGGAAGTATCGCCAAGTAGAACAGGGCGAATGGAATATTTTTCTAGGGGCGAGTTTAGCAGATAACGTTTCGGAACAGCAGACAATCCTGCAACAAAACCCGTCCGTACAAAAGTCAGAATCGACAAGCCAAAATCCAACCCCCCCTACCCCCCCTGATCAAGGGGGGGACAACATCCAAAATTCCTTGGATGCGCCATTGCCTTGGGATCATATTGATACCGGAATTGATAAAAACTGGCTGATTGCAGACTTGCAACGGGCGTTAGAAGCTGCAACGGTACCCGATTGCTCGTTTGAAGGCTGTTCTCACTGTGGAATTTGTGGGGTTGATTTTGGTCACAACGTGGTGATTCCACCCCTACCCATCCCGAAATTTGAAGGACACTTCAAGCCGAATCCAGATAAAGTGCAGCGCTTACGGGTGTGGTATGGCAAGCTGGGGGATATGGCGTTGGTGAGCCATCTGGATTTGGTACGCTTGTACGATCGCGCAGTCAGAAGGGCATCGCTACCCATCTCTTACACGGGGGGTTATCACCCCATGCCTCGGATTATGATTGCTAATGCCTTGCCGTTGGGAGCAACGAGTGAGGGTGAGATTGTAGAATTTGAACTCACTCAACTAATGGATGTGGAGGAGTTCAAGGAACGGTTAGCCTCTCAACTGCCACAGGATATCCCGGTGTATCAAGTTGAGGAGGTTGATTTAAAGGCTCCCAATGCAACGCAAGTGATCGAACGCGCAGAGTATTTAATTACGGTTGGAGTTGAAGGAACGTCTGACTTGAGGTGGCAAGAGTGGGTTGAGGCACTGAAGGCGCGTGAGGTGATTGAGTGGGAACACACCACGAAGTCAGGGAAGAAATACCCAGTGAATTTGTGCGATCGCTTATTTGAGTTGGAGGTGATGGAAGTACAGAAGCATACAGAGGAAGAGAAGGTTCCCTCTGCTACTGTACGCTACATGGGCAGCTGTCGCAATGATGGCACGTTGTTGCGACCGGAGCATCTAGTTTATATGTTGGAGCAAGTGACAGGATTAGATGTTCAGTTATTGCACGCTCATCGCTCGAAGCTGTTGCTGAATGTCTCCTGATTTGGAGGGATGAGCTTAAATTAGAGCTACTTGTCCTACCTAGAAAAAGCGTGGATATTACAGTTGACAAATATCTACGCGATTATAAAAATAATCAGCACTCCGTGACCACAGCCCCCATACCAGGGAAGTGACCCATGCACCAGCACCGGGAAGGTGACCTGGGGGGGCATCGGTATTATAAGTGAGTGATGATATGCTTAACCAGTTTCGTCCCACACGCCAACCGACGCGATCGCCCATTTTTTCCCAGTCTCTTCCGACTTCCTCATAGATGCGCTTTTGGACGCTAAAACCAAAGCGCCCTTTTGAGTATTCCACCCAAAGCTGATCAACAGTGCGTAAGTCAGTGCAGGGTAATTTTCTGATGGCATCCTCATTGAGCCAGCCTTCGTTGTCCCGTTCGGCAACCTTGAGCATCACTCGTCGCGTTTCTTCATCAGCTTCTTGCCACTTGCCATCTGCCAGCAAGTCACGTAGCTGAGTGTAGTTAGCACCGACATCAGATAAGAGTTCAACTTCAGGCATCTGTTTCTCCTCACGACCCCAGATTTTAGCTTAATCAAATTCAGGTCATGGGCATAGATCATGGTAGTGTTCGACGTTTTCTTACCGAATTGTTGCAGCTAAAAGGATTAGACGTTTAGCTATTGCACGCTCATACGCTCTAAGCGGGTACTGAATTGACCGCAACGGTGTTTCTCCAGGTAAAGGGGGAAAGGTTTTCTTCGTCCCTTTTACCTTTTACCCTTCCCCTGCCCGAAGGGCTTGACTTCCTGCCACCCGCATCTGAAGGCTATATACTTTCTTGTCACAGGTCACGTACAGCGTCCGCCCATCCTGACCTCCAAAGATCACATTAGAACAAAATTCCGGTGTGGGGATAAAACCGAGTGCTTGACCATTGGAACGGACTCCCCAGACTCCACCTCGGCCGGTAAAGTACAGATTTCCTTCGATATCGCGGGTCATGCCATCAGGATCGTTGCGATTCTCAACGTTGGGATTGAAGAATACTTTACCCGCTCCTACCCTACCATTATTCAGGATGGGATAAGACCGCCAAAGCTTTAAATGGCTATCGCTAATATAGAGAGTCTTCCCATCTTTTGAGGTAAGAATACCATTGGGAAGGGGCATATCTGTAATGATTTTAGTGGCTTTCCCGTCTGTGGCGAGATGGTAGACAGCACTATTTTTCCGCTCCTTGAAATCGGGGTCTGTAAAAAAGATATCTCCTTGCACAGTCTGGCAGATATCATTGGGCTGATTCAGTTTAGGGTTGTGGTAGAGAACGTTTGACTTTAAGGGGCCTGAATCTCCGAAGGTATATTCCATCACCCGATGACCCTTACCTTGAGCACCCAGCAGTGTTCCTCTATTAGACAAAAAAGTGCCGTTGACTCCCTCGCTTTGATCCAACCATACGCTCACCTTGCCCGGACGTTCTAACCGTAAGATTTGCTGGTTGTCCTTCCCAAAAGCCGTGAAGTAAAGGGTTCCAGAACGGGGTTCCCAGGTCGGTCCCTCAAAAAAGCGATCGCCGGAGTAAATCTCCACCAACTGGGCATTCTTGGCAACGGTTGGAGGCATTCCCAATTCCTTTGAATAAGTGTTTTTGACAAGGACAACGACCAACAGTAATGTAAATAGAGATAAAGCTATAAATGTTGTAAATTTTGCCATAATCACCAGTTAAGCAAATTATACCGAGTTGTATTCAAAGAGCTAACTTTCTCTCCCCCCGCTTACCCAACTTCCCCAGCTTTCCAATCTACTACGATTGAACGCAACTTAGTATTATAGCTGTCGCCATAAAGGTTAGAACTTTCTTTAACGGTTGAAACGACCCTATACCAGAATAAGTATAAAAGCCTTCTGCCCTATGCCTTCTGCCTTTTGCTATAGTTGTAGGGAATTGCTTGCAAAAAAAGAATGCTATTTTTAGGTCGGTTCATCCCACAGTTTATAGGAATCAATCACATCACGACTCTTGAGAGTTTCTAGCATTTTAATGGAAATCTCATCACCGAATAAGACATACCCGAAGTGGTCATAAGTTGCAAATTGAACAGAACCATTGGATTCAATTTGGATATGTAAAATCTCAAATTTTAAGCGACCATTGGCTGTAAAAAGTTGTATTACGTTCTCCACATTCCTCAAATTGAGTTTAATGAGTAAACCTGAACCAGCTAGTACGCTGTCGCTTTCTGGAAACGGAGATTGCGCTCCAATAGGCTGAGGTTCAATTAAAGAGAAATCTATATCATCCTGAATCAGCCAAACCGCTAATTGAGTTTTATCACCAGCTAACCAATTCACTACTGCCTCAAACAGTTCTTCAAAAGCGTCGTTATTTGCGTCATTTGGCTGAATTTCACCTTTGAAGCTCATTTTTTTACTTATGAATAATCTGAAATTTCAACTGGCTATACGGGAGGTTTCTGGTAATAAGGAGCGACCTTGTTGAGTACAATCTTTACAGCATTTACAATTAAATCCGGTTGATCAATCCACACAAAATGACCACTTCTACTTGCCTGGAGTTGCATACAATCGGTGGATAAATTACACAAATTGCTATGCATTTTTTCGCGTAATTGGTTGGCACCATGTAGCGGAATAAAAACAGTCCAAAAAGAAGGTTTAAAAAAAGAATTAGCTTTGATGCTGACTACAGGCATCGAACCCAAAGGTTTACCTTTACTAACCTGACGTGCACTATTATTTAGATTCAGCATTTCCCGACTCATCGTAATCCAGTGCTTAGAACGGCAGAAGGAACGTTTCACTGAATTTAGTGAATCTTGAGAAAACTGTCGTAATTCCGGCTTGAGTAATTCAAATACTCCACAAATTCTTAGTAGCCGAATAATCCCAAGCATTGAGCCTAAAGTAGACATCACAAAGCCTGACATAAAAAAGAGTTTCAAAGCTTGTAACTGGATGGACATTTTAAGCATTCCTGTCTCATGCAGTCCATCTGTGAGTACCATTCCAATGACTTTCTCAGGGAAACGATGGGCATATAATCGTACATTGTAGCTGCCAAAGGAATTTCCTACTAAAATAAAGGGTGGCTCAATTCCTGCCTGAGTGAGTAGTGTATCTAACTCGGTGACCATTTGGCTGCTAGTTCGAGGATGGGGGCTGTGATCGCTCCATCCATATCCAGCGCGATCGTAGATACAGACTCGTGCTAACTTTGCCAATTCTTCCACAAGGAAATAACCTTCTATTCCCCCTAAGCTATGATCTAAAATAATGGTTGGGCGAGCTTCGCCAGCAACGTATAAATGTAAACGATAGCCACCTATATCAATTAATTGACCCGGTGGACGTTTTCGATCTTCAAGCCAGCACGCGATCGCTTGATAAAGTGTTGTACAAACGAGCAAAAAAGTTCTAATTTCTAATGACATTTTTAATCTCTATTTTTATTATTTAAATTTATATAGATATATCCAGAAAGCTACGGATTAAGTCAGCTATTTCTTCTGACTTAAATTGGTGAGTAGAATTTATTCTAGAAATAGGTAAACTTCTAGGATTAGAAGCCAGCAGTAAGGCAATATTATAGTAAGTTCCATCTGAGCTATAATCCTCATTCACTATCACATCGATGATTTCGTCTAGGGGATAGATTACAGTCTTTGTTCGGAAGGCGCTTTCATATGCAATCGTTAAGCTTCCTATTTTTTTATCAAAGCAGACTGTATTTCTCCACGGCAATAAAGCACAAAGAGTACCTACACTAAGAAAAAAAATAATATGAATTACAATCAATAAACTTAGGAAAGAGTTATCAAAGATTGCCATTACCAAATCCCCAAAACCCCAAATTAAAAATCCACCAGCAATCAATCTTCCTATCAAAATATTTTCCGCTGAGTCTTTAAGAATCAGATAAATAGAAGTATGCTCTAAAATTTCCATCGGCTTTCTCTATTGTGATTGGTCTACCTATGAGGATAAGTTTATTCAGGTTCGTAAATCTTACTAGAGAGCTGACATCTGTGTTTTAGTTGAGGTCGAGGAAAAGCTCTTTCAAATTTGTAAGTTTCGCTACAGAGCTAATATTCCTAATGGTGTTGAAGCGGAGGTCAAGTCGCTCCAGATTGGTGAGTGTTGCTAGAGGGCTGACATCTGTGATTTGGTTATTATTAATATCAAGCTCCTTGAGATTAGTCAGTCCCGATAGAGGACTAACATCAGCAATTTGATTATGGTCGAGGAAAAGCTCTTTCAAATTTGTAAGTTTCGCTAGAGGGCTAACATCAGCGATTGGGTTGTGGTCGAGAAAAAGCTGCTTCAGGTTTGTGAGTGTTGCTAGAGGGGTGACATCTGTGATGGTATTGAAGCTGAGGTCAAGTTGTTCCAGATTTGTGAGTCCCGCTAAAGGGCGGACATCAGCAATTTGTTCGTCACTGAGGTTAAGTTCAGTGCGGCTTAACAACTTCTTTGCAGCGAGTGTACAATCTCTGGTACCTGCTTCTGCTAACAGCACTTCTACTGTGTTTCTCGCCCCTGCTGACAAACTGACTCGCTGGAGGCACCACTGTATAAAAGAACTCTCCTGACTGGGTTCGGCAGCACTCCTGATTTGATGGACTTTAAGCTGCATAGCGTTGAAAATGGTTTGGGTGATTGCCAGTAGAACAAACCCCATTCCCAGACTTAGGAGTTCTTGTCCAGCAATCCTAACTGGGACAAGAGACTCTGGGATATTAATGATTGGCTCAATCCTTACGACACCATCATACTTGTACCTTAATTGGTCTAGCAGATACCACGCCGTAAAAATGCTGTACATTAGAGGAACAAGGCGTTGGAGAAGGAGTCCGTAGTGGTGCAAGCGGTCTGCCTCTGCCTTGAAGTGTCGTGCAATTGTCATCAGCGTGTTCCAGATGCCCCAGATGTTAAAACCGGGAAAGATAGAGCGGCCTAAGACATGCTCGGCATCAATCGGATAACCACCATAGCACTGGCGTAAATCCTTGTGCAGGCGATAGATCCAAACCAGTGACAGCAGTATTATTGCCAGATAGCTGCAGACCAAGAGTACTGCAATCAAGGGTACTCTACTTAAGTGTTGCAAGGCAGTAATGATTGGAGGAGTCACTGGTAAGCTGATCTGAATTAGCGTGAGAATTGTTGAAAGTCCATCGAATGCTAGAGCAAAGCGAAGCAGCCATAACAGCACTCTACCGACTCCTGCCGATTTGAGTTGAACCGTTGACTTAGACCTTTTCATCGTGAATTTCCCTAGATTAAGGACGCCGCAACACTCGAATTTTGAGATTCCCATTGTCTGAATTGCTGATAATTCCAGCTAAGAGTTTGCCATCAGGACTAACAACAAAATGACTCATTGGCTCTTCGTCCATAACTGCTTCTAGCTCGGCTGTTTGCAGATTCCATACCGTCAGCCCCTTTGGGGTACTACCAAGAATAAAATCACGAGTGAGGGCGATATCAACGGGTCTAAATATTCTCCGAGAAAAGCGTTTCTTTGTTTCGAGCTTTCCTGTATTTAAATCTGATACTTGTAGATAGAAAGAGCGTTTTTCTGCTCGTTTGATGCTAACCAATGTCTGCCCATCTAAACTGATACGTGCGAAGTCCGAAGGGTTAAAAAATTTTTGGAGAACTTTTTGCCGATTTGTTGCCACATCCCATGCCACAACTTGACTACTTGGTAAAGTAAAAAGTACTGTAGAAGAATTACAGTGATGCCCACCAGAATCAATAAGGCTTTGTGTTTCCAGTTACCAGACTTAAAAATTTTCATCAGCTACATTAGTCGGGTTCCTTGTTGATAAATTCTAATCAGTGCTGTTGCAATGATTATTCTAGAATTATCTGTGTTAACTCCTGATAGATAAGATTTACTTGGTTTTGAAACACATCCCGAATTATCAAGAATGCGGAAATGGGCATTGCTAAAAATGGCAATGCTTGGAGTAGAAATACATATAAAAATACCGTTTTCATAGACAAAAACAGAAGAAAAATGAGGCTATAGCAGACAAAAAAACAAAAAAACAAGAAAGCAGTTACATCAGAAGCAGCCCTCAGAGTAAAATGAATGATTATTCCCTCAGATAACAATTCAAATCGCCCACGGATATAGGGTAAACAAAAGGGTTTATGGGGTAAGAAAGATGTTTCATTGTAGCGAATGCGACGGAGCTTAAATCCAGAGCTTGAAATCGTTCCTGCATAGGGAGCATGGTCGCTACACAAATCTTCTCGAAATACTTTTGGAGAGCCAA
>JBFLZA010000409.1:0-8487 GCA_040756535.1 Cyanobacteriota bacterium | reverse complement strand
AGATTAAGCAATAGTGCTAAGGTTCTCCACTACGATTTGCCCGCTGATAAAATTCAGAACGTTATCGTTGAATTTGTTAAAAAAAATCAACCTACTAATTCGTTCTATATTCGTCCCTTTGTCTATACATCTGGTTTAGGTATTGCTCCTCGCCTCCATAATATTGAAAAAGACTTCTTTGTTTATGGGTTAGAGTTGGGAGATTATTTATCCCCAGAAGGAGTTAGCTGTCGGATTAGTTCTTGGTATCGCCAAGAAGACCGCAGTTTGCCCTTAAGAGCCAAAATCAGTGGAGCCTACATTACATCTTCGTTGGCTAAAACGGAAGCTGTAGAATCTGGCTTTGATGAAGCGTTGCTGATGAACTCTCAGGGGAAAGTTTCTGAAGCCTCTGGAATGAATGTGTTTGTTGTCAGAAATGGGCAACTGATTACCCCTGGATACGAGCAAGATATTCTCGAAGGAATCACGAGAGATAGTATTCTTACCCTTGCCAGAGATTTGGGGATTCAAACTATAGAAAGACCGATTGATAAATCCGAGCTATTTATTGCGGATGAGGTCTTTTTAAGTGGTACGGCGGCAAAAATTACCCCTGTAAAACAAGTGGAAAATTATAAATTATCCACAAATCGACCCATCACAGAAAAACTCAGAGACAAACTGACGGCTATTACAGAGAACCGTGACGCTAAGTATCAAGACTGGGTTTTCCCGATCTCTGTTCAATAGCGTTAACAGTAATTATTGCAGTTTTCGTTTGTATAGAAGACAGTAAGGGCACGGCAATGTCGTGCCCCTACAAACAATGTATATTCCACTCAATTGAAAACCGCCCTAGTTATTGGTCTGAGAGTCTTTTGTTTTTACTAAAGTAGCGAGCGATCGCGCTTTTTTTTTGCTTAGTTAGTTAGCATCAATGAACTGTGCGATCGCATCTTTCACCCTTGGCCCTTGACCGTATACTCTCGACTCATAAGTATGACCTTTCTCAATAAATTTTGTTGCCGTTTCAATTAAATTGTTGACAATTTCCTCTCTAGCATCATCTATTGCCTCGCTCACTGATTTCTCTGTAAACTTATTTTTGCGTTCCTGTTGTTTGACTAATTCGCGAGTATCTTTATACGTCTCGCTAGCTTTCGGTTTAAACCTCTCATTTAAGTCAAAATCGAGGCGTAAGTAACGTTTTGACTCGACTCCCCCTAAGAGTTGTTGGCAAACGGTGGTATCGATTTCAGAGGTAGGTTCCATAAATACATCAACCACTCGTTGTGCCCAATCTACTGCTTTCCAGGCTTTTATTTGGTTAAACTCAAAAGGTTCGCCACTTCGACCGGTTCCGATAGAAAGAACAGCGATTTTTTCAAGTTGTAAATCTTCCAGTTTATAGTTCTTCTTTGTTTCTAGGGACACATTTGGAGCGCGACCAACCTTGATAACTTGACTGATTGCTGCCAGAGACGGATTATTAGCAGATACGCCCCCATCAATGTGGGGGAACGACCACTTTCCAAATTTTTCTTCATTATATGGTTTTAATTCATAGGGAGGAAAGAAGGTGGGAGCGGATGATGAGCTGACACATATCTCCCACAGAGGCGTATCATCATACCAGCGAGCCCCAATATCGGGATGGCAATTCGTAAAGAAGGTTGTATTCCGATAAAGCATATCATAAGCAAGAATCAATATAATTGGGTTTTGAATCTCACTAATTTTAGTTTCTTTTAACTCCTTACGCAGAGTTTTAATCAGACCCGTATGAGAATACTTTGATAAAGAAAATGCATTTTTTATTCCTTGCAAGGGAGGCGATAAAATTCCTTCTCTATAAGGAAATATGGTATTGGCATTTTCTTTATAGAGATTAAGGAGTTCATCAGCATTTTTTTGACTTGCTATTCCTGCTGTTAAAATTGACCCTGTAGAGGTCCCCGCAATCATGTCAAAGTATTGATGTAAAGCTAAGCCTTTACGCTCCTTAAGCTGTTGCTCAACTTCTTGAAGGATTCGCGCAGATATGACTCCACGCATACCCCCACCATCCAAGCTCAAAATTTTGAAGCACATTGTAAATTCCAATCAATTGTTACTGTTGTAGTGGATCTTTTGAGGCTGAAACTAGTTTAAAGCGACAACTCAGTCTGAGTAAAGGATTGCAAGCGGGTAATTCCTGCAAAGTTCGCTAAAACTGGAACCACTTCCTCTAAAATAAAGTCATTTTTTCACCTAATCAACGTCTTCTCCGGAATAGTCAATAGGGTTACATCAGATGCAAGTTCGTTTCTTGAGCAAGCTGTCGCTGTTTCTGGTTTTCCTCACATTCCCTTACTTTTTACCTACCTCCCCAAAATTACTGCGATGTACATTTTTGGATTGGAGTGCCCAAGCAAGAGATTTTGGACGAGATGGCCGAAATGGCACTGATGGGCAAAGTGGGAGACGGGGGCGAGATGGCCAAAGTCAAACCGTTTTTGCTAATGGTTCTCCCGTCAATCTAGATTTATCTGGAGAAGATGCATCAGATGGCTATGATGGCAGGGATGGTGAAGATGCCGACTGCGGAAGACAACCGCGAGATGTGGACGATAATTTGCGTGCCGCTAACGGAGGTAGAGGCGGCAATGGGGGCAATGGCGGTGATGGGGGTAATGGGGGTTCGCTGACGATTTATTACACCAATCCCGCCGACTTAAAACAAATCTCTGTGCGTTCCCCAGGTGGCAGAGGAGGACGAGGGAGCCGGGGAGGGTATGGTGGTAGAGGGTGCGATTGTCGCGATCGCAATTGGGAAGTCAAAACTTGCAAGGGGACTCCAGGTAGTCCTGACTATAGTTGCACAACTCGCCGGTTTTCTTGTTCAGATGGTGCGGATGGCAGTCATGGCAGCGATGGTAGAGATGGGCGAGATGGTAGCTTAGGAACCCTGACATTGATTAATCGCACTGAGGCACTTCCTCCCGATAACCCGACAGCAACCGTTGCCATGTCGGAATTGACGAATCGAGTATTCAGATTATCAAAAAATATCTTCCAAACTCGCAATGGTGCAGCATCCTTGTTAGCACCCGGTTCAGTCATTGCCGATCAGTACAACGAGTTTATGGAACGCCTAGAAGGTACAGTTCAAGTAATTTGGAATGCATCACGACCAATTACCGATTTTACGGGTGAAAGAGTTGCAGTTAGTTTTGAAGAGAACAAACAGGTAAAAATATCTTTCCCTGAAGACGTTTGGGTCGAGGGTACGACTTCTCAGCAAGGGGACACGACTCAGTTTATCGCTTCTAATGCCATCCTCAAAAAAGAAGTCACTCAGCTTAAACGAGCAGATTTTTCAGGAAGTGGCACCGATCTAATTTTTGCTGTGATTGACGCCGCCGGAAAATCTGATCTAATTTCAACTCAGTTTCGCATCAAGTACAAAACTTCAGAATCAGGCGATGCCTTTCGCCGAAACTATGATTACCGCACTCGGTATGAGGGCAATATGCCAGCCGAATTGGTTACCCGCAACAACAATCGGTTTGTTCTGAATATAGGTAAATTACCGATACAGTCACAGTATCTCAGATCAGGATTACCCGTTGAGATTGAGTTAGTGGCAACTCGCTCGTTTGCGGGACGTTCTGCGGAGCAAAAAATTGAATGGCGGGGAGAAATTAGACGCTGAATAAGTAATAATACTTATTAAAGCGCTTTTGAGGACAGAAATAAATCCATCCACAGGGGATTCGTAAAAAATGCTATAACCCTTAGATAGAGATTAACTTAGCTCCTGAAATAAGCTGCTCATCACTGAAGAGATTATAGAAAAAGAGTTTGGTCTTTAAATTACGCAAGCTAGATGTGCGGCAGCTTTAAAGCAGTGGATTAAGGATGAGACCGGACTTGATTCTAATTTGAGGGGTGAGCTGATGAAATTATCTTTCGCGGGAGTGGTATGAGTTTATGGTAATGCGACCTCAAGAGCTAACTGTTTCTGATGGAAACCCACAGAGTAAACAAGTTGCAGTCCCTCAGCCCTCACCTCAGTTGAGAACTCTAAATTTTCCTTCCCCTTGGAAACCTAAAGTTAGTTCCTGGCGAATTCACCAAAAAATTGGCTACGGCTATTTCCTAGCCATCGGAATTGGCTTTTTTGGCTCCCTTAGTGGAATGCTCATCGCCGATTATTTTCAGGGGCAGGGAGTAGAGCAACTCGCTGATGCCCACATACAATCACAACTTTTGAGTAATTTCAAAGATGCTGTAGTAACAGCGCAATTGCAATCCTCACACCTTGTTTTTTTAGTGGAAGATTCAGAGCGGCTGCAATCTGAAAAAGTCCGCTTTCGTGAGAGTGTTGCCAAAGCTAAGAATTTGCAGCTTCAACTGGAACGCTTCATCCAGAGGAAGCCAACTTGGTTAGCAACAGACCCCACCACCTTACAAGCTTTATTGCAGACTTATACCACTAATTTAGAATCCTATGCTCGTTTAATAGAATCACGCTTACAGCAAATTGATCCGTTGCACTTGCCACCAGAGAAACTTGAGTTAGCAAGACAGCAACTACAGAGGACGATTGTTGGGGAACAATCGAGGAATCTGGAGCGCAATTATGCCCAATTAAGCAACATCCTTATGATTGCTCAAGAGCAAGAGCGACAAGGGGAAGTCGTCTGGGAAGATGCACAAGGACTTGAGAAATGCATTATTGTTATCAGTATGCTCCTGTCGATCGCGATCGCAGGCGTTGTGGCATTCCGTACCTCTCGTGCGATCGCCCAACCCGTTGTAACTGTCACTCGTGTTGCTCAGCAAGTCGCGAAAGAATCTAATTTCAATCTACGCGCTCCGGTTACAACTAAAGATGAAATTGGGTCATTAGCCACCTCTTTGAATCATCTGATCGAGCGGGTAGCCGAGCGTACTCAAGAACTGCAACAGGCAAAAGAAGCGGCTGAAGGAGCAAATAAATCCAAAAGTCAGTTTCTGGCTAATATGAGCCATGAATTGCGTACACCGTTAAATGCCATTATTGGCTTGAGCCAACTTCTTCAAGAAGATGCCCAAGATTTAGGCTTAGATGAGCAAGAGTTTATCGGTGACCTTCAATCTATCAATTCTGCTGGCAAGCATTTGTTGCAACTCATCAACGATATTCTCGACTTGTCGAAGATTGAAGCCGGGAAAATGACTCTCTACCTAGAGACATTTGATATTCAGGAATTGATTAATAACATCGTTACCACAGTAAAGCCGCTAGTGGAGAACAAGGGCAATGTGTTAGAGGTTCATTATGATCAGCGGCTTGGTACCCTGTACGCTGACCAGACTAAGGTGCGGCAAATTTTGTTTAACTTGCTTTCCAATGCTGCTAAGTTTACTACACACGGGAAGGTGACGCTGACAGTTACTTGTGAGTCAACAGAGATAGACGAAGTTCGTTGCCTCCAGGGCAGTTTGCAGACAAACTCTAGCCATTCCAACTGTAACATCCCGCATTCAACATCCTTTGAGTGGGTTTGCTTCCGAGTTCGAGACACGGGTATTGGCATCTCTGAGGAGCAACAGCAGCGTTTATTTCAGGCATTCACTCAAGGGGATGCCTCGACAACGCGCAAGTATGGCGGCACGGGACTAGGGTTAGCCATTAGCCGCCACTTTTGTCAGATGATGGGTGGTGACATTAGTGTAGAAAGTGAGCTTGGGCAAGGGTCTATTTTCACTGTCAGCTTACCTGTGCAAGTTACTGGTTAGCGATCGCTGATAGAGTAGCGTGGTAGTCCATCTCTATTAATACAGTAAACACCACTGGAGCAATCCTGTTGTCTAACGGCGAGTCGCTGCAACACCTTGCAATCCCACCTGCTTTAAGCTGTAGGAGTGTCTACCAGGATTGTGTGATCTAGAGTTACCTGCTCTAATTTGGCTCTGCTCAGGTTAGCCTGATTGAGGTTCGCCTCACTCAAGTCCGCTTGGGTCAAGTCTGCCTCAACTAGCTCCGCTGCGCTTAGATTTGCCTCATCCAAGTAGGCTCCATGTAAATTAGCCTGATTGAGTTTGGCTTCGCTCAAGTTCGCATGGGTCAAATCTGCCGCAACCAAGTCAGCTTGATTGAGATTGGCTTCATCCAAGATAGCCCCATCTAGAATTGCCATATCTAAAATGGCTTCACTCAGATTAGCTCCACTTAAATCTACATTTGTTAAAGTTGCTCCATTTAGATCAGCATGGCTTAGACTTGCCCGATTCAGTCTTGCCCTATCTAGGTTTGCTCCTTCCAGAATCGCCCCATCTAGAATTGCTTCGCTTAAATCAGCTTCAATTAGACTGGCTTCACAGAAGTAGGCTCCATTTAAGTAAGCCCTTTGCATCTTGGCTTGACTCAGATTGGCCTGATTGAACTCAGCTCGACTCAGGTCTGTAGCGGTTAGGTTGACTCCACTTAAATTGGCTGAACGTAGTTTGATTCCCTGTAAGCTTTTCCCACTTAAATCAACTCCACTTAAGTTAACTTTATGAAAATCCCTCTCTCCTGCGGCGTAGCGCGTCAAAAACTCATCAGCATCCATATCCTTATTACCTCTCTATACTCCTACTAGGAGCTTGCATAGTGGCTACTATCCATATTGTTGGCGAAACCTTAAAAGCGTCAGAACCAGTAGAGGTATCTATAGGAGGCAATTAACGGTTTTTTTTCTCTATCTTTTGACACAGGTATAAACCTCAAATTGCATCCAATGAATTATAAGAATACTTAAAGCTAAACTCTCTAAGTCCTGAATGAGAGCGCCTTTGCCGTAGGAACTCTAGTAGTAATCCTGAATAGCTTGCCGCATGAAGATTATTTTTAGCAGAAAGGGTTTTGACTCTGCCACGGGTTAAGTTGCGAGTCCAATTTTGCCGTCAAGTGAGCTATGCTCGTTACCCATTCCTGAACCTAAACCCGCTCATCTAAGCGGCATGAACAAATAATGATCAAGAATTCTTCTTCTTTAGGAGCGATTGTTAGTAACTTAACAAAATGTAATAAAAAGCCGAATTCGTTAGCTTATCTTGACCCATATTTAAACTTTAGTAGTATCCCCCGACCCGAAAAATAGAAGCAAATTTTTGGTCAGGCGGGAGTAGCCGAGAGCCATTTAAAAAAAGTTGAAGTTTTTGGTATGTTTGCATAAATAGCGAAGAAAACGCTGATAAGATAGGGTAAAGCTTTACAAATCAATCCAAATAACATCGATTACTCTTAACTCTGCACGGCGGGTTTCTTACCGCTCATTTTGCCCAAAAATTAGAATTGAAACACGCCTTAATCATGGGTGCTTCTTCAGCCTTCTTGAGCTGGATCATTGCTGGATTCCAAGTGCGGAATCAGTTCTTTGCGATCGCTCTACTTTTAACTCTCCTAGCCGCTTTCCTGGGAGGGTATTTGTACAAGTCAAAATTCAACGTTCAAAACTCAAAATGACCAGGGAAGAATTTAACGCCTTAGTACAAAAGCTAGAAACCTATGCCCAGCGGCAACCTGCTAGCTATAAACTACGAGTAGGACTCCTCGCAGTTCTCGGTTATGCCTATATCTTTTTAGTATTGGCGGTGTTATTAACGGCATTAGCTATTGTAGTGCTGTTTGTAGTTTACAGTCGCCAGATTAATTCGGCTTTCATTAAGCTGTTTATCCTATTGCTGGTGCCGATATTTATTGTTTTGCGATCGCTTTGGGTCAGTACTGGGCCACCCAAAGGACTGGAACTGCGTCGCCAACAAGTTCCGCGTTTATTTGAACTGATTGATGAACTCACCAAAGCCCTAAAAGCGCCTCGCTTTCACCGCGTTCTCCTCAACTCAGAATTCAATGCAGCCGTGGTTCAGGTTCCCCGTCTGGGTCTATTCGGATGGCAGCAAAACTATTTACTCTTAGGACTGCCGTTAATGCAAGCCCTTTCCCCCCAACAATTCCGTGCGGTTCTTGCCCACGAGTTGGGACATCTATCAGGGAATCACAGTCAGTTTGCCGGGTGGATTTATCGGGTACGCCAAACTTGGGCACAAATGTTGGAGAGGTTGCACCAAAGCGACCAGGCAGGGGCAACCGCACTGTTTAATCGATTTTTTAATTGGTATGCGCCCTTTTTCAGCGCCTATTCCTTTGTTCTCGCCCGTGCTAATGAATACGAGGCAGACCGCTGTGCGGCTGAAGTCGCTGGCAGTCAGCACATTGCCGAGGCACTCCTTAATCTACAGATTAAAAGTCAAGTCTTAGAACAATCCTTTTGGACGAAGGTTTACAAGCAAGCAGATGAACGACCCGAACCCCCGAAGTCCCTCTTTACAGCCTTATCCAAGGCTTTGGCGACTGGGGGCGAACCGGAAAACGAGCAAAAATGGCTACAGCAGGCGTTACTGGTTAAAACCGATAATGCCGATACCCACCCCTGCCTCACCGACCGTTTGACGGCGCTGGGTTACTCCCAACCCCCTGCTTTACCCCAACCC
>JBFLZA010000408.1:0-8490 GCA_040756535.1 Cyanobacteriota bacterium | reverse complement strand
GTTTCCGGCCTTGGGATTAGCAGGACTCGGTTGGGCGAGTACACTGTCGCTGTGGGGAATGTTTGCGGCTCTATTCATCTACATCCTCACTCAACCTCAGCTTCGAGCCTATGGTGTGTTGGCAAATCTGCATCAAGTTGAAGGCAAAGTATTTGAGGAACTAATAAGAGTCGGTGTGCCCATTGGGATACTGGCAGGAGTCGAGGGGGGATTCTTCACGTTCGTTACATTTCTGATGGGGCAGTTGGGCACCGTCACATTAGCGGCTCACCAAATTGCCTTGCAGACGGCAGTGATTACCTTTATGATTTCACTCGGTATTTCGATCGCAACCACGGTGCGAGTCGGTCAGCTCATCGGACAAAAGAATCCCCAAGGGGCACGACTGGCGGGATTTGTGGGTATTGGAATGGCTGCTCTATTTATGGCAACGATGGGTATCGTGTTCTGGACGATGCCAGGAACAATTGTTGCCCTTTACATCGATACTGCCGATCCAGCCAATGCAGCAGTTGTCAGCTTGGCAAAAACACTTTTGGGAGTGGCGGCAATGTTCCAAATTGCTGATGGCATTCAGGTGGCAGCGGCTGGCGCATTACGAGGACTGAAGGATACTAAAATTCCCTTGCTGATTGGTATTTTGGCGTATTGGGGAATTGGTCTAACTTGTGGCTACACTTTAGGGATTGTATTGGGATTGGGTAGTGTTGGACTATGGTGGGGATTTGCGATCGGTCTTGCTGTGGCAGCAGGTATTTTGACGTGGCGGTTTAGTAAAGCGACGTTGCCGAGTGAAAAGATAGTTTAACGCTGGCAGATAATCTCTCACATTAGCAAAGCTCTCAGACTCAGGAGTTAGGGAAATTCACAACTGTCCAATCCTCAAGGGATAAATCAGGTACTCTGCTAAAGTCTTGATGATTGCGTGTGACCACAACTCCCTGGTTAGCTAGAGCGATCGCAGCTATTCTTAGGTCTTGTGTACCTATCCGAATTTGCTGTTGACGCAAACTCTGGTAGCAGTTGTAGGCTACATCGTCAAAACTCAGCAAATTCACGCTACAGAAGTAAAGCATAGTTCTTCGGAGGTTCTCATAAGCAACGGCTAACCGCTCAGGCTGTGTAGCTACTCTGCTGATACCAGCCAGTCTTCCTCGCAATTGTTCTTCGAGTGTAACCGTTGTAATAAATATGTTGGAGCCACCAACAGCTCTGGCACGTTGGGCAATGTTGGGATGATTGTGCTGGAAGAGAGTAACGTGATCGGTATCCAGAATATAACGACTCACGCTGGCTGATTCTCCCCTGGAGTGACCTCATCAGCAGTGACTTCAGCATCTAGTTCACGCCGATAGGCAGCCATATCTTCTACGAACTCATCAAAGAGCGGATCGTCATTGAACATACCCGCAAATTTGACCCACGGATCGGATTGTTCAACCTTTTGTTGATAGTTCAAGATTGGCAAACAACAGAGTCGTAATGTGAGCCACCACAAGTAGGACATGAGAGGGTGAAGAAAGCCATTGTCATCGATCAGACCATGAGCCATGCGGTTTCTCAAGTTACTACCTGCACGCTCAACCAGCAAACCCTTGAGGTCAAACAATGTGTCCTCATCAAAGATAGAGGTTATCTCTGGGCAGTAGAGGGTAGTCGTCAATTGATGCTCATCTTGAATTCCCCTATTATCAAGTCCAGAGACTCTTACACCCTGCTGCTCCCAAAGCAGATACCGAATAGAGTTTTCAATCTGGGGAATCAAGATATGAGTGGATGTGAAGAAATCTCCAGTTAGTCCAGCGTAAAGCCCCTTTGCAAATAAATATTCTCGCTCTGGTGGTACGAAAGGGCTATGTGACACAATTGGTAGTAAGTCATTGACTCGCACAGAGTGTTCTAGATTGATCTGATATCTGGCAGGCTCAATAGAGGCTAGAGCATGATGAGATTGATACAGAATTGCATTTTTATAAATCTCAAAACGTGTTTCTGCTTCGGCTTCATCTGTATTATTGGATGAAAGCAAACCAGATTGCCGAGCTACAGCCTTACCCATTTCATTGAGCTTTACTGTGAGAAAGAGATGTGAAGCTGGATACTTATGAGCCATCTCATATACCTCTTGCCGAAGATGAGAAATTTTGGGTGAAGTACCCAATAAAGCCAACGCAAAGAGGGCATCCTGAAATTCTTTATCTTTAACGAATTCTCTGGCTTGCTCTACCTGCTTACTGATATCACGCTTATCAGAAAAAGTAGCTAATTCTTTTGTAGATTGCTCCTGATACTGAAGAAGGAGTTTGTGAACCTCTTCAGTCCTGACCTTCGCATCCGCAGTTTCTTCCTTAGTGCCTCGGATGCTTCTGAAAGCTTCAACAGCTTTCTGCATAAAATGCGATGCTGTCAAATAGCTTGGAGGGTTCCTCTTGAGAGCATCATCAGCTTCCTTGACATAGGTTTCGGCAGCAAGCATCAAAGCTTGACGTTCCTTTTCCCCATCCTTTTCAAGGAGATGCCATCTTGCCTTAATGTCCCAATAGTCTCTTGCTCTACGCCAGTCATGGGCTGATTCTGCAAGAGTTGCAGCTTTTTCAGCAAGAGCAGCATATTTTGTCGGATCACCAAATTTATATTCTTGCAAAAGCTCCATTAGCTTGGCTGATAGCCACAATGGATCTTCTCCTTTGTAGCGATCAAGGACTGCTTCAATATGTGCGACAACCGCTTCGATTTGATATCTGATTCTGCGTGCTAGCCGAAGCGCCCGTTCAATCCTTTCAAAACACCCAGTCCAATTATTGGGATCTTCCAGTGCTGTAGCAGATTGTAAGTAGGCATTAACTGCTAGCTGAGCCATCCGATAGTCACGTCGTCTAACCCAGAGAATATCTGCAAATCGTGCCTGAAGTTCAGGATCTGATATGTCAAGAGCAATTTCAGCAAGAAAGTCTAGATGTTCATCTGTAAGGTTTTGGAAAACTTCAGCAAAAAACTCCTCAGTTGACTCTGGCTTGATTGCAGCACCAGTCACGACTGCCAGAATCTCAAAGACAGCTTGCTCTCTAACATTTTCTGCTTCTTTTGCCTCCTGCGCTTTTTTCCAAAAAGCCATATTGTAGGAAAGACATTCCTTTCTCTCACTACTGTTAACCACATCCTGCCAGCGAGAGTTGATGAAATCGTCCTTAGTGAGAGGGGGATTCAGTGATGGCATAGTCTCAAGCTACTTCTCTATATGCCTAATATGCCAAATCTAAAGCCAATGAGGTTGTTGTGACCTCTTCCTCTATATTCTAAGGCTGATCGTTGAGATAGAGGATTGGCTTCTTCCTTGGTAAAGTATTACTCTCAATTCGGTGAGAGAGTTATATATCATCGTAGCAGGCTTTAAGAACATACTATCGCAGCGCTATGCGACCGCTAGTCTGTCCGGTGCAGAGCTGTGTTATGTTAGCTCTTGTTCTTGACAAATTTGATTTGCCCATCAGACTGAATATCTGAGGGTGTCCATCCAAGATGCCGATAAAATCCATAAGCTCTCAAATTGGGATTGTTACCTGTTAAGAGCCAAATCTCCTCAACTCCTTGAGACCATAACCATTGTTCAGCTTGCTGCATTAGTGCGCGTCCTGCTCCACAACCTTCAAAAGATGGAAGAACGAACATGGCAAATATAGTTTCTTCAGTTGCATTTGCCATCGAGAAAGCAATGGCTTGTTCATCAATTTCGGCAATCCACGCCCGACAGTCTGTTTGCAACATCTTGGCAACAGTTTCCGGAGTAATTTCTAGAGCCATCAGCTCTTCACGAGACAGATGGTTCTCGATGACGCTAGTTCTGATGTTGAAAAGCGTTTCAATATCTTCAAGTGTTGCTTCTCGAATATTCATGAAACTATCGTGGTCTAATTAAATATAAGCCGTTGATAGAGCTTGAACCCTGAAAATTTAGGTGTTAGGTGATAGATTCTGCTACCTATAATATTACAAATCTACTTGTACTTTACTTGTAGCTCTCCCTTTCCTAGTACCAAAAGCTGTATATTGACAATTTAATCGATTGCTTTCTCCATTTTGAACCGTTCAAATTGTACACCTTGGCGCTCCGTGAGTTCCGTTTCTACCACCCGAAAACCCATTTTTAGAAAGAAATGCTTTGAGATACGACTCGCTTCGGTGTGGAGATGCTTGATACCCTGCTCAACGGCATGTGTTTCTAATCGTTCATAAATCTTGGTCGCATAACCCCGTCGCGCACAATCGCTGATTGTATAAAGGAAAGCAATATGATCAGAGGGATTTAATTGTCCAAAAGCAACCAATCGCGAATCTTCCAGTGCAACTAGGGTTAAACCTGAGAGTAGCAACCTCCTAAACGCTTCAATATCCTCAGGGTATGAAGACCAAACGGCGATTTGTTGGGCATCATAGGCACTCGCTCCAATCCAAATCACAGCATCACGATAGATGGTTGCAATTGCTTCCGCATCCAATGTTAAGTATTCTCGAAGTATCATTTACCAAAGAGTTATATGAAAATAAAAATTCCCGAACCTACGTCCTCTAATAAAACTTTTTTGCTTACTTATAGGGAAACAATACCTCTCTGAACGTCAACGATACTCTTCTACCCCTAGTAAACTCTTTCCCTTGATAGTTATCTCGATTCTGTCCCTTAATTCCGTGTTGCCAAACGTACCTAGCATCTTGCTGAAAGACTAGTAAACTTCCTGACTGTAAAAGAATTTGTGCTTTTTCTCCTATTTGAGAGTGAGTAAAATCCATCACACAGTCACTCCCCAAACTGAGCGTAATAATCGTATTCCCAAAGCAAGGAATACAGTCAATATGGCTGACAATCCCTTGCCCTGGTTGATATTCATTGACAATTAGTTGCTCGAAGATGCTGGCTGTTATACCGTCCCTATAAAATCTGTTCACCAAGTTTTGCGCCCAATCTGGCAAAACCCCTAAGTATGCTGCTGAAGCAAATGCACCGTTTTTATAGTCATACTTATATCCATAATGCTGAACTCGTCTGTTCGTTTTGCTTGACCATTCTTGTTGCTCTATAATTGCGAACAGGTTATTTTGCTCATCAACAGTAATATAGTCAGGAATATAAACCAATCCTGAGATTTTTTCTAGATCAAGATTAATAGTTTTTTTCAAATCCACTTCTGCTTCCTCAGAGAATACTATACTTCTAGTGGGCTGTTGATAATCAGAATTTTAGTAAAGCACGAGTTAAGCGGCTGCTTTCTTTTCTATCCGAGCTAAAGCTTGCTTAGCTTTTAAAATAGTTTTCAAATAGGCTAATTGGCTGTTCCAGGCTTGGCGAGGAAGGATGTATTTTTCCTCAACGCGCTCTTCTGTAGAGTTAGTTTCTAGACGTTTTGAATTGTCTACCATTTGGCTGATTGTCTCCTTACTAAATCCTTTTTTACTTCATCTTGTCACAGATTGCCACTGAGAAAGCCGATCGCACACAGGAGCGACATCGATCGCATCCTGTTGGATATGTCTGCTGATGCGACAGGGAAAGAGGTGTTGCAAGAATTGAACCTAGAAGCATGGTGTCCTGTCACAGTCGAGGAGATTAGCCAAACCAAGTACATCATCAAAACCAATTAAAGGTTTTTTATCTGGTATCTACACATTAATTGTTAGCTCCCTCTTGCTGGATTGACGCAGACTCGTTAGAGTGGCATTGCTATGCCGAATGGCTATTCCCGCATAATTTTCGATACAGCAATGCCTACGGGTTCCTTTGATAAGACGAGTTGGGGTTGGCAGTTGGGACAGATGCGACAGCGGGTGGCGGAGTGGTTTGAACTGAAAACCTCCCGTACCTTATCGAATCTATCAATGCCACCTTGGTGGGAGTCTCCTATCCTACAAATTATTGTAAAAATAGCTTTTTGGGTAATTTTGGCTTTGCTCCTCATTTGGAGTACTTTGCAGCTAAGGCGAGTGTTACGCCCTTATTTTTATTCCCTTACCCATTCACTGAAGCAACGATCGCATCAAGCGACAACGACACCAGTCAGTGAACTATCCGTTGCAAATTGGTTGCAGCGATCGCAAAAATTCCAGCAGCAGGGTGATTACCGGGAAGCCTGTCGCTGCTTGTATATGGCAATGTTGCAGCGTCTCAATGATAACGGAATTGCTCCCCACCAACCCAGCCGCACGGATGGGGAATATTTGCAACTGATCCAGCAGCTACCCCAGTCGCAACCTTACCAGACCTTGCTCACGATTCACCAGCAATTGTGCTTCAGCCATGCCGAAGTCTCGAACTCAGTGTTTGAGCAATGCCAGCAAGCTTATCGAGAGATTGAATGATGAAGCGAAGATTGTGGTTAGTTGGAGCGATCGCGATTGGGGTAGTCGTTCTTATTACGTTCCTGGCTGCTCCTGCCAATAATAAGCTAAATAGCGGTTCTACCTATGGTCGTGCCCCAGATGGGTATGGCGCTTGGTATGCCTATATGGAACAACGGGGAACCCCTGTCACGCGCTGGCGAAAACCCTTTGAGGATTTAGCCAAAGACAAAGAGACTAAACCTCCAATCACCTTATTGCGCGTCACTAGTAAATTGGCAGGGTACTCTCTTGATACTCAGGAACACGACTGGGTTGAGAAGGGCAATACTTTGGTGATTGTAGGAGTTCATCAACCCCCTACAGAGGCTGCCTTTAGTACCAGGCATCAAATCGAAGCTGGGAGTGTGAAGATTGACACGACGAGAAGGAACAAGGATGCTAAGGAAAAACTGTTAGGCGATCGCTTCGGTGCCATTGTTTGGCAAGAGAGCATCGGTAAGGGACGAGTTATTTACGCTACCACCCCCCATCTCGCTGCCAATGCCTATCAGGACTTCCGAGGCAATTATGAATTTTTAGCGAAACTGGTGACTCAATCAGGAGTCAGGAATCAGGATTTAGAAGCATCCAAAACCCAAAATTCCATCTTTGTCGATGAATACATTCACGGCTACAGAGATACAGAGGTTATCAAGCGCGAACAACGACAAAGTGCATTCAGTTATTTAGCTAAAACACCTGTATTTCCCGTTCTAGTTCAGGGGTTCATTCTCCTCGTTGTTGCCATCTGGGCAGGAAATCGTCGCTTTGGAAAACCGTTAACTTTATCAACACCAACCGTTAATAACAGCGAAGCTTATATTCAGGCTTTAGCGGGTGTCTTGCAAAAAGCTAACAGTAGTGAGTTTGTTGTAGATGTTGTGGCGAAAGAAGAACAATTGCAACTGCAAAAAGCGCTGTTTTTAGGACAGGAACCACTCGACCATCAAGCCCTATTAGACGCTTGGGTACGGCAAACCGGGCGTCCGGCTGCCGAACTAGAACAAGTACTGCAAATGCGATCGCAAAAACGTCGCATGAGCGAGACAGAGTTGCTCAACTGGTTGGGGAAATGGCAGGAAATCCACCGCCAGGTTTTGAATGCCAGCTTAAGTAGATAAAATCAATAGCTAACAACCGATAACTAATAGCCGAGATGAGCGACACTACTGCTGTATTTAACCGCCTCAGCCAAACCCTTGGCAAGATAGTTGTCGGTCAATCGACTGTTGTGCAGCAGTTGCTGGTGGCACTGCTTACTGGAGGGCATGTGATTGTGGAGGGAGTACCGGGAACGGGAAAAACTTTAACGGTGAAGGTGCTGGCAAAGCTAATCCAGGCAGATTTCCGGCGGATTCAACTGACGCCGGATATTTTGCCCTCCGATATCCTGGGGACAAATATTTTTGACCTGAATAGCCGCAGTTTTACCCTGAAAAAAGGGCCAGTGTTTACTCAAGTGCTGCTGGCAGATGAAATTAACCGCACGCCACCCAAAACTCAGGCAGCACTATTGGAAGCAATGGAAGAGCAGCAGGTGACGCTAGATGGTGAGACGATGCCGCTATCGGAACTGTTTTGGGTGATTGCAACTCAAAACCCACTGGAATTTGAGGGGACTTACCCGCTGCCAGAAGCTCAATTAGACCGCTTTTTGTTCAAGTTGGTTGTCGATTACCCAGATTCGGCGGCAGAAAAGCAAATGTTGCTCAATACTCAGGCTGGATTTCGCGCTAAACGCCTTGATTTGGCTCGTCTTAAGCCCATAGCAACAGTAGAGCAAATCTTGAGTGCGCGTAAAGCTGTTCAAGCGGTTGAGGTAGAAGATAAGCTGCTCGATTACCTGCTGGCATTAGTGCAGCGTACACGACAACATCCCGATCTGGCGTTGGGGGCCTCTCCGCGAGCGGCTGTCGTTTGGTTGCAAACGAGTAAAGCTTATGCTTGGCTACAAAATCGCAACTATGCCACCCCTGATGATGTTAAGGCAGTTGCGCTGCCTTTGTTGCGTCACCGTCTTATCCTTCGGCCTGAAGCTCAGTTAGATGGGTTGCAAGTTGATGGTGTGATTGCCTCGTTACTGAACCAAGTGCCAGTGCCCAGATGAACAAATTTAGT